>JABMQV010000633.1 GCA_013203065.1 Desulfobacteraceae bacterium
GTTACGACCAAATGGGAAGGGTTGCCCGCGAAAAGATAGGCGCAGGCCAGGACCACAAGCGCGATGCCCGGGACCACCAGCCCGGAAAAGGCCGCTGCAATGCTCAGGTTGGCCGATGCCCGCAGGCCGCGCAGGTTCCACAAGGTGGCACCCCAATAGGTGACAAGGATAAAGGAGGCGATATAGATTTTGTTCCCGGAAAGCCGGGTGGCTCCCGAAGCATCTTCGAATGCGAATGCAAAAGCGGCGGCCGCGAATGTGAGAACAACCGGGTACCAGCAAAGGTTTTGAAACCATTGGATGAAAACTGCGGCAAAGCCGTGAGATTTGCCAAAGGCTTCCTTAACCCAAACATAAACGCCCCCCTTTTGGGGCCATCCGGTCGTCAGTTCTGCGGCCACCAGTGAAACCGGCATGAAAAAGACAAGCCCCGCCAACAGGTAGAAAAAGATGCACCCGACCCCGTACTCGGCCATCTGAGGCAAATCACGCAGACTGGCAATGGCTGCCACATTGATCATTGTCAGGGAAAACAGACCCAGTTGCGTTCTGGAAACCGTTTGTCCTGCCGGAACATCCATATCATCCATTTCCTTTCAAGGGGCCGGCGTGTGTAGGCAGGCCCACACCTTGATTTTTCAACTTGTGTCCATCCATGAAAGGGTAACGAACCAAGGGGTTATCTGCTTTTGACTGTTTTCCAATGTCTTTTCTATGTTCTTAAAGCGACTCTTCAGCTTGCGGTCCGCCGATATGTCTCTTTTCGTCTTTTCAATGGCGCGGCTCACTGAGCTGTATTTGGATATGGCAAACTGCCTGCCAATATCCTTGATCCGGGATTTCATCATGGCGTTTCTTATGAAAGTGGCATGCGTTTCAAATACCGCTTTCCTACCTACTTGTCAACAAAGAAACAACGTCCCCTTATCCCCGCAGTTTGACACACAAGACCAATTTCCTTATACTCCCCACACAAAAAAGGGGATTCTTGTCAAGGAGAAATTCGGGAAGCAAGGTTCTGAAGAGAGAACTGAAGGCGAGGTACTTCGGTCAGGTACTTGACAAGGCAAGGGTAATGGGGAACCGTTCTGCAGCGACTTTTCTATCGAGATTCAACATCTATTACGGCTGGCGCGTCGTGGCAGTAGGTTTTGTCCTATTACTTCTTATGTTTGGTCTGCGCTTCTCTTTCGGTCTGTATATCAAGCCAATGGCTGAAAGCTTCAGCGCATCCAGGGCATCCATTTCCGGCTCACAATCACTGTACATGGTTTTTTATTCTCTCTTCGCCCTGATCGCTGGCCGCTTCGCCGACAAGTACGGACCCAAGAGGGTGTTGATCGGAGGCTCCCTCTTCATGGGCGTCGGGATGCTTCTAGCGAGCGTGATAACCTCCTTGTGGCAATACTATCTTGCATACGGTGTTCTGGTGGCCATCGGCAGCGGCGCTACCTATGTGCCGGTCGCCGGTGCGGTATCCAAGTTCTTCGCCGAAAAGCGCAATTTTGCCCTGGGTATAACGATATCAGGATCCGGGTTGGGCCAGTATTTCATCATACCGTTTATGCAGCAGGTGGTTGAATCCAAAGGGTGGCAAACCGCGTTCTTTTACACCGCACTGCTGATGCTGATCTTCGGCATAGGCGTACCGCTGATCCTCCTGAAGGGGCGGGGATTGCCCGAGGACGTCGGAATCAACGTACAGAACGCGGCAGAAGAAAAGGAAACCGTTGCGTCCTCCCAGGGGCTGGGTAAAAGGCTGGCGCCCCAGCCCCGAGCGGACTACACCCTCAGGCAAGCCGTGGCGACAGCACCGTTTTGGGCTTACTTCGCCATGTATTTCATGATCTGCTTCGTCTTTGACGGCGTCATTTTCGTCCATCTGATTCCCTACCTGACGGACGTAGGCTTTACCGGGCACTCGGCGGCAAAGGCTCTGGGTTACGTCGGTCTGATAGCCACAGTGACCATGGTTCTCTTCAGTCCCCTGGGCGACAGGTTCAACAAGAGGATCCTCTTGACGGCTCTGCTGGGCGTCCACGCCCTGTTTCTCTTCTGGCTCATTTACATTCGAAGCGAGCCGGTGCTTTGGGTATTTGTTTTGCTGTATGGGATTCTGATGGGAGCTATGTGGCCTCTCACCGTCTCTGTCTTGTCCGAATTATTCGGCAGCGCGAGTATCAGCGGTATTCTCGGCGCCTGCACGCTTGGATTTGGCCTTTCCGGATTGGTCGCTCCCTGGGCTGCCGGTTATATGTTCGACCTCTACAAGTCTTATAAC
>JABMQV010000634.1 GCA_013203065.1 Desulfobacteraceae bacterium
CAATTCTTCACCCTATAGAACGGTGCAGGCAGGGATGTCTGTGGTTACCCTGCGAACCAGGTTAGAAGGTGTGCTCGTACCATAAAATACTTTTGCCAGGATGTTCAAGAAAAATGTTCACTCTGAAGGAATTTCATGATACAAGCATGTCAGCGCAAACAGCAGATGTTACACATCTTCAAACAAACAGACGAACATTTTTCTTGGGGGAGATTTCAATTATGCGATTTGAATTTGCGACAGCTACAAACATAATTTTCGGATCAGACACGGTTAGTGAGGTTCCACAATTGGCACAGGATTTGGGAAGTCGCGCTTTTGTCGTGACCGATCATACGGGTGAATGCGCCAGACCCTTATTAGAAAAATTGAAAAAGGGCAACATAGACTACGTCACCTTCAATGTGTCCACCGAGCCCACAACACACGTGGCCCTTTCCGGTGTGAGACACGCCCGCGAGGCAGCGTGCAACCTGGTTATTGGCGTTGGCGGGGGAAGTGTCCTGGATACGGGAAAAGTCATCGCAGCGCTTTTGACAAACAGCGGTGAATTGATGGACTATCTCGAGGTTATCGGTGAAGGGAAACAACTGACCCAGCCCTCAGCACCCTATATCGCGGTTCCAACCACGGCCGGAACGGGCGCAGAGGTAACACGTAACGCCGTACTGGATTCACCTGAACACAAAGTCAAGGTGAGTATGCGGAGCCCCTTCATGTTGCCCAGGCTCGCGCTTATCGATCCTGTACTCACCCACTCCATGCCGCCATCCATAACTGCCAGTACCGGCCTGGATGCATTTACCCAGCTCCTTGAAGTTTACGTTTCCAATAAGTCGAATCCCTTGACAGACGGTATATGTCTTGAAGGGTTGAAAAGGGCTGCGCGTTCTTTGCGAAAGGCATACAAAGACGGAAGTGACCGGGTCGCGCGCGAGGACATGTCACTGGCAAGTCTCTTTGGGGGATTAGGTCTGGCAAATGCAAAATTGGGAGCGGTCCATGGGTTTGCAGGCCCCTTGGGGGGGATGTTCTCTGCCCCGCACGGCGTTGTGTGCGCCCGGCTATTACCCTATGTCATGGAGGCCAATGTAAATGCCCTGCAGGCCCGTTCCCCTGTTTCCCCGGCAATGACCCGATATGATGAGGTGGCGCGAATTTTGACGGGATCACCAGAGGCCAAGGCCCCTGACGGCTTTAGATGGGTTCAAGAACTCTGTGAGGATTTAGTGGTCCCCCCCTTGGCTGAGTTTGGAATGAAAGAAGAGGACGTCTCAAAGGTGGTGGAGAAATCCAAAAATGCAAGCAGCATGAAAGGGAATCCTGTGGAATTGACGGTTGATGAGTTAACGAGCATCCTGAAAAAAGCCAGATAAAGAACCACCGCCCTTGTGCCCATCGGTTTTGGCGTAAGAAGATCAATTCCCTGCGAAGTAATGCCCTCTTTCTCCAGTTCCTTGGCAGCCCCTAATCATTCGAGGGCTAGCCTTGACCAGGTAACAACGGTGCCTAGCTAGGTACCGGCTACCCTCCACAAAGGTTCTACAGCACCTTTTTCAACCATCTCAAGCGCACGCTGGTAAACCACTTGCCACCGTTCATAGAGTTCCAGATAAACCGTATGATTCTTTGGATCAGGATCAAATACCTTCTCCCATGCCACCAGTTCTTTGGCAGCGCCGGATAGGGTGTCGTACAGTCCAATACCGACCCCTGCACAGATTGCAGCCCCCAGGGCGGTGGCCTCTTTAACCACCGGGACTTTTATCCTTGCACCCATGACATCGGCCACTATCTGAGGCCACAGAAAGCCTTTAGACGCGCCCCCGGCAAAAACCACCTCCTGAGAGGTGGGCGCATCAAACCCGGCAGCGTCCCAGATGTTCCTGAAATTTCCGAGGGTCTGAAATGCGGCGTCCTCCTCAATCCGTCGGATAAATTCCTTCTTACCGAAACCTTGTGGTGACGTAACATCAAACCCCATAAATGCCGATGGACCATGGACCCAATTTTTCGTATTAAAGAGGTTGGCAAACAGCGCCAGGAGACCATTCGACCCAACCGGCGCTTTTTCAGCAATCTTTTCCATCAAATAATAGGCGTCAACCCCCATATTTTTTGCAACGATTTTTTCTCCATCACAGAAAGCATCCCTAAACCACCTCATGGTGAGTCCAATAAAGACAGCGTTTGTTTCAAACATCCAGAGGTTGGGGACCATATGAGGGGACACCCTCATTCGGCACAAGGGATCTATGACCGGCCTATCACTCAAAAATGTCTGCTGCCAATGGGTACCTCCGAATACCGCTGAGCCACCTTTTTCCACATGACCAGTGCCAACCAGACCAGCCATGGTATCCCCTCCCCCCATGACGACAGGGGTTCCCGCTGCCAGACCGGTTTCCTTGGAAGCCCTTGCATGAACTTCCCCGATGACGGTACCTGACTCATGAATGACGGGACAAATTTCAAGGGGAATGGAGAAAAGCTGTGCAATCTCTTCAGACCAGGTCCGCTTGGATATGTCAAACAACCCTGAACTGGGCGCAATGGATGGGTCAGACACAAATTTTCCGGTCAGTTTGTAGAGCATCCAGTCACTGATAAGTGTAAAATGTCTAACCTTTTTCCAGATTTCGGGAAGGTGTTCTTTGACCCACATCCACCTCATCAGGTCACAGAGCGTGAACCCGTCACCGGTTATTCCGTAAACCCTGTCGAAATACCCCTTCTCTGTTGCGTCAACAACCTGTTCGCTTGATCTCGAATCGGTGTTTGGCGCTGCCCACAATTCGTTGCCCTCCCCATCATAGAGGACGGAACCAAACCGCATACTGGTAGCGCTCACCGCACCAATCTCCCCCGGGCCAACGCCAGCATGCTCAAGGGCCTCCCCAATGCTCTCACAGATGAGTCTCCAGTCCTTTTGGGTTTCAAATACTTGTGATCCGGGAAATTCAGGGATGGTTGGGTGAAGCCATTCCCTGCTTCCAGACCCCACTTCTTTTCCATCAATGTCGAAGATGATGCTTCGGCAGCTTCCAGACCCTGCATCCAATGCCATCAAGTATCTCATTTTCCCTCCTCTTTCAAAAAAGTGACTCTGAAGGTGCTAGGCTAGAGATATCGTCTCGGAATCTCAGCGCCGGCCACGCAATTGAGTTTTTCCATCCTTACCATTTGGTATATGTTGATCCGAAAGTCCGGACAGCTGCTCACCAGACAATAGGCATCGGTGGGGCTGAACCCGTAGTCTTCAATCATCCATGCCATAAGACTCACTGTTGCGGTTTCCACCGCTTCTTCCAGTGGCCGACAGGCATAGACAGAGATAATGGAATCCGGTTTTTCGATTCGCATCCATGGAATGGTTTTTTCTTTAACCAACTCCAGATGGAGTCTTACGCTGGCCATGGTCTCAGCGGCGGTGCCGGTAAATTCGGTATCTCCCTGGCTCGCATGGACATCCCCGAGATAGAAGCGCGCCCCTTCGTGAAAAATCGGCAGATAGACACGGTGACCGGGCCCTGCATCCCGAATATCCAGGTTTCCGCCCCACGACCCTTGACCGTCTATGCTGGTGGTCACTTCCCTTTCCGGTGCGACCCCGAGGGTCCCTATGAACGGTGAAATCGGCCAGGAAATGCGGTCATTGAACCGCAAGGTTCCATCACGGGTTGTACCACTGGGCCCCGGTAGATGACTGAAAATCTTGGTGGTATATTCGGAGGAAAGTTCAGGCCAACGTGTGGATTCTCCAAGGGGTCCTCGGCGGGGTCCAATGGCCATCCAGGAATAGTCTTCCACCACGATGTCTTCGATAACCACCACAAGGGTATCCCCGGGTTGAGCCCCTTCCAAGAAGATCGGTCCGGCTATGGGATTGGACAGAGGGGGGTGCTGGGTATAGCCTGGCCGATGAACGGGATCTGCCGTGTCCTCCGGGGATCTAAAATACCCAGTGCTGGCATCATACGTTTCCACCCCAAAGCTCTCACCGCATCGTACTTTCAGGATCGGTTGATCCCTCCAATCAAAAGCATATTTTTTTGCCTGGTCGCGCAAAATTTTTTTCATGGCATCACCATCCTCCTTTTCACTGAAAACTCATACGCTATTCCACGATGGGGAGATTAAACAGCCTTGCCGGGTTATCCCGCAGGATTTTCCGTGCAAGCAGAACAGCTTCCTCCTCACCCATATAACCCTCCTCAACTTTCTCTGAGAGAACCCGGGCCACCTGTTGTCTTGCCATTACAGCATGTCCGAAGGCGATTTCAACGGCGATGGAATCGCCTCCAAAGGCCATGATCTTGTTGCCTGGAACGGTTTCTATTAATTCGTTAAGCAACCCCCTTCCTACTGTTGGAGATACGATGTACACCCAGCATAGATCAGCATAAACATTTGGAAAATTTTTTGCCAGCGTCACCCACTCATGTACGTATGGATACCCACCGTGGAACAGGTCAAATTTGGCCTCACGGTATTCTACAAGGAGATTGATAAGGTGGGTGGGGTTGGAATTGGTGATGATATTTTCATTGCCC
The DNA here is from genome assembly GCA_013203065.1 of Desulfobacteraceae bacterium. The sequence goes on from JABMQV010000634.1 coordinate 4,554, forward strand.
TCCTGTAGTCCCGTATGAATCTGAAGCGGCAGACGCATATCGATTGCGGTCCGGATGACCTGATGCATCATGTAGTCCTGAAGTGGTTTTGCTTCCGAAAAAGAGGGGCCTTCACCCAAGTGTATTGCAATGCGATTGAAGCCGGTCTCCGCTTCATGGCGGGTGACCTTATCATATCTCAGCGTGCGAAGGTAGGCAAGAGAACTCTTGACACCAACGGCGCCTTTGATTCGATTTTCCTCCATTACAGTACGCAATGCCTTGACCAGATCTTCGAGTGCGTGGATAGAAATTCCGCTTTCAGCCTCCAGATGATTCAGGTCCTGTCGCGATCGAACGTCCACATAGGAATCCATCCGCATGACCGGAGCAAACAGTCCCTGGTCCATATCTGTTGACATGATGTCAACGAGGGCCATCGCGATATTTGCCTTTTCTCTCATCACATGATGGTACCATCCGGGTCGCCTCGAGTCTGAAATGGCCTGGGACAGTTGCCGGTAGGTTTCTTTGTTCAAATCCGATATGCCGAAAAGCTTCTGGATCGCGATCAACGTTACCTTTGCATAGGCCGTATTTCTGATGGCCTCCCAGTAGGGTTCCACGGCCTCCCACCGTTCTGGCAGGGTCAGGTCCTTAGATTCCGGCTCGGGAAGGTTTCGGTGGAGCTTTGTTCGTTTAATATACGCCTCTCGATAGCGATGCATCGGAAGACGAAATGACTCCATGAGCCGAGACGCCATTCCGGCTGACACGAGATCGCTGGAGTTATAGTGACCGAAAAGATAGCTGAAATCTACTGCGTAGTCGTTCCGCTCAGACTCAGGCATGGTGTGTTCATGGGTGTCCACCAATGAGATCTTATCGATTTCCGCTAGTATGCGTTCATTAACCGAATCCATAATGACTCCCTTCCCTCAGAAATATTGAACCACTCAGTTTGTGGCATTCGACCCCGTCCAAGGCTGCTCCTGCGTATTCAAAAAATTGTCCGAATAGGGCAGGATATGGAGCCGGGTAGATGCGGTTCTCCCAAAAAACCCAAACCCTATTTTCTTAGGCCTTTTCTCTTCTCAACAAAATCATCCAAAACATTATCGTGACCATTTATGAATAAATCATTTCCGTTTAGATGCATTTCCACCAAGAGGTCTTCGATCAGTTCATTTTCACCGATTTCAAAAAAAGAATGTCCATCTGAGTTTTCCACCAGTATAGCCCCTTTTTCCTTTGCCAAGCCAATCATTGATCGAAGCTGTGATCTCACGGTTTTCCCCACACGGAGGTTGGTATTGTTCACTTCCAGGGCAAAGCCATATTCAAGAGACAGATCCACAACCGCATCCATTTCCAAGGGAAAGGTTGCTATGCATGGATGGACCAGGATATCAAGGGGGTAACGTTTCAAATAGTTTTCAAGGGCCTTTGTATTTTTCTCAGCAGATCTTTCGGCAATCAGGGTTTCCGCAGGAAAATGGAATCCCGCACTCACCAGGTCAAAGTCCCTGCGGAATCTTTCGGGAAAATCACTGTTGCCATCCACATCCAATATATTCGTTTCGATCCCTGCCAGTATGGTAACCATCCCCCCGTTTGAACTCATAAGATCTCTCGGGCATCGCCTTTTGTCACTCAAAACGGCAAAGCTCGTTTCTCTGCCGGCAGCCCTCCCGTGATCAGAGATATTTACCAGACGCATTTCTTTCCTGGCGGCTATTTCTACGATTTCCAGAATCGTATGAACCCCGCACAATGACTGGATGGAATGAACGTGAAGGTCATTTCGAATCATAATTTTATCATCCTAACCCGGATAAACCGAAAAAATGTCCTAAAGTGATCTAAAGTAAACTATAGGGCCTAAAGTCATAGCAACCACCAAGAGATGGATGGTACCAGATGTCAGACCCACAACCTGCAACCTGAAACCTGGAACTTGAAACCCAAAACCTTATTGCCATTGAATCAAATAGGTTAGCCTCAATAAAACATCCTCCCATCTTGTCTCGCCAGAAGCGGGATTACAATCTAAGACTCTGAGGCCCAAGGTTGGACGTATGCAGGAAATTTCCTCATATTCTCATAAAAGTCAAGCCTAGAAAGAAACTCTTTTCGGGGAGACAAATTGTGGCCAATGGGATATTTTCGATGAAATGCCCCAAGGCCCTTTATTGACCGGTTTTTGCCTTGCTTTTTACTTTTGTCGTAACTATATACTTATCTTCTTCCAGCATCGGATCCCACTTATTGCCCCGTAAGTGGAAGTGAACTTGGGCGTATGAACCATAGAACCGAATAAATAAAAAAAGGGAGGTTAACACATCTCTTGGGAAAAGTAGGTATCATCCCGAATCCCTTTTCGGGAAAGGACATCAGGCGTCTGGTGGCCTGCGGAACAGTCTCCAGCAACAACCAAAAGATCAATCTTGTTTTGAGGCTGCTGCAAGGGTTGAATGCTGCCGGGGCATCTCACGTTTATGTCATGCCCGACATTTATGGCATAGGGCAAGAGGCGAAGGATACCTTCTTCAGGAGAAAGAAATCAGGCACTGGTGTATCTCTCTTGGACATGCCGATTTTGACCACTGAAGAGGACTCTCTCAAGGCCACATCACTTATGAAGGACCTCGGAGTGACGTGCATTATCACCCTCGGAGGCGATGGGACCAACCGCGTTGTTGCGAAAGCTTGCGGCGAAACGCCCATACTGCCTTTATCTACCGGCACGAACAACGTCTTCCCGTTCATGATAGAGGCCACCGTCGCTGGCATGGCAGCTGGACTGGTGTCCCAGGATGTCCTGGATCCTCGCCTAGCTTTCACGGAATGCAAGAGGCTCGACATAATCAGAGACGACGAGATCATTGATATTGCCCTCATTGACGTTGTGGTTGTGAAGACAAGCCATCTCGGTGCCCGGGCGATCTGGGAGGTCGGGCAGATCAAACAGATTGTTCAGACCTGCGGCTCTCTCGATAATATCGGGCTTTCGTCAATCGGAGGATGCCTTCACCACGTAGAAAGCTCTGACGAACACGGCATAAGCGTGGAGATCGGAAAAGGCGGGTGTGTTGTTTCAGCCCCCATTGCCCCCGGTCTCATAGAGGAGGTCCCGGTCAAGTCTGCCCGCATATTGGAAATAGGCGAAGCCATTCCGGTCAACTCTACTCCGTCGGTCCTGGCCCTGGATGGGGAAAGAGAGGTGAGAGTGCGTCCCTCTGACACGTTCGCCATCCGTTTGAGCAAGCCTGGCTTAAGAATTGTGGATGTTCACAGGGTCCTCAGGCTGGCCACTGAAAAAGGACTCCAATTACGGTCCAGCCTCCCTTCTGAGACACCCTGCTGAGCTCACTAGGCGCTTTTCCGCTCAGGCATCTGCTGGTCATAGTCTCCTATCTTGCCGGTTTCCCCTAATCTTTGCTGCATAAACTCCATGATATCATAGAGTTCAGCTTCTGATTTTCTTGACTCGGCTACCAGAACAAGAGAGGGTTTATTTGACGATGCCCGAATCAACCCCCAGCTGTCATTTTCAAAGACAAAACGAACGCCGTTTACTGTGATAATGTCCTTGATCACGGAGCCGGCAATGGTATTCCGTTTTTCATAATCCTCAACAAATTGTTTGGTGATGTCATCAACCAGCTGATATTTCTCTTCGTCCGGACAAAAGACTCCGATGGTCGGTGATTGCCATGTCTTTGGTAAGTCATCAATCATTTTAGACACGGAGACCCCGACATCATCCAGAAAACGAAGTAAGATAACCGCTGAGAGCAGGGCATCATCATAACCGCGGCCAAAGGGTTCGTTGAAAAAAAAGTGGCCGCTCTTTTCAAACCCTGCAATCGCATTAAGCTCTGAAACCTTTTGCTTGATATAAGAATGTCCTGTTTTCCACGTTACCACTTGCGTATTTGTGTCACGTAAAACTTGGTCATCGCTGTAAAGGCCTGTACTCTTGACGTCAATAATTATAGTCCTACCAGGATGGGACTTGCAAATCCAACGACTCAACAACAAGCCAAGTTTGTCTGAATAGATCTCGTGCCCCCTCTCATCCACAACGCCGATGCGATCCCCATCCCCATCGATACCGATTCCCAAATCAGCATTATGCTTTAAGGTAGTTTCGCTGATTTTTTTGAGGAACGAAATGTCTTCAGGATTTGGGTTATGGTTTGGAAAATCCCAATCTGCGTCACAATCGACCTCAATGAGATCACACCCCAGAGATTTGAATATTGAAGGACCAAATCTTCCGGCTGTTCCGTTTCCAGCAGCCAGTACGACCTTTAAAGGACGGCTCAATTTCTCTTGTCCCAACAAATCCTTAGCGTAAAAATCATATACATCGTCGTACGTCTCGTAAATGCCTTTGCCAGTGCTAAAATTGTTACGGTTAACGATTTCTTTAAATTCAATAATACCCCTTGGGCCAAGCGTTGAGGAAAGTCCATTGGCCAGCTTTATTCCTGTCCAGCCGTTCTCATTATGGCTGGCGGTTATCATTGTGGCTCCCTTGGTCTTGAAGTGATGTTGCGCAAAATAGACCATTGGCGTTAAGGCTAAACCGATATCCAGGACATGAATGCCCGTTGAAAGAAGACCAACAACCAATGAACGACTAAGGTTCTGGCTGTAGGACCTGAAATCATGCCCCACAACCACGCTTTCTTCCCCCAGAACTTCCTGAACATACGTTCCATAGGCACGCCCCAGGACCAAAAAGCCATTGGGGTTGATTTCTTCACCAAGAATCCAACGAACATCATATTCACGAAAACCATTATCCGTAATTAAGGTTTTTTCAAAATAGTCGAATGAATTATAGGGGACATTGTTCAAAATTTGCCATCGCATAATCAGTCTCCTTTCAACCCCTGGGGGTACGTCTTCATATTACCGTCAATAAGACCTCTGACAAACTTTCGCGCATGAGTTATCGACAAAACTGGATCAGAATCTTTTTCATGGTCGCGCCACATTTCCACCGTAAGGGGACCACCGTATCCTATTTCGTCCAGTGTCTTAAAAGTTTCCTGAAAGGGGACATCCCCTTTTTCAATGGGAACACCTCTAATAGTCCTGTACGTGGCATCCTTTACATGCAGGGCCTTTTCAATGGATTCCACGAAAGGCACATCTCTATCTGTACATTTCCACATGACCGGCCGCCGGTAGATTTGGGTTACTTATTTAGAAAACGACCCAGGACTCCCTTCTTTTTTGCCTGTGGCGGGGGAAGGTCCAGGTGTTTACAGATGACCTCCTCCAGCTTTTCCTCTGGGACATCGGTGCCCTCCACCACAATCTCCTCCCCCACCATGATCGCAGGGGCCACCGGCAGATCCAGTTCAAAATACTCGTCGGTGTTGTATTCCGCCGGAGCCTTTGACATGGTTTCCATTTCGATCTCGTATTTTTCACCCAACCTGGGCATCATCGCCTTGAAATGTTTTCACGGCTTCCCATTGGGTTCGTTAAAAAAGAATCTGACTTTCAGCATTGCTTCCCTCCTTCATGCCTGGTTTTTTGGTTTTGCAAATTGCGACCTCTTCGTTTCTTAGGTGTTCACTCACCGCCTGTCTATACTGTTTAAAAAAATATTTTTGGGTTCCTGTCTGGTTATGAGGCTGCTTTTAAGGGGCTTTTCAATCGAAAATAGCAAATCGGCAATCGCAAATCCTATAAAGAACCCTTTTTGGCCTCGGCCATTCGGATCAGAAACTGATCCGCGGGAAGAAAATCCACAAGCCTGAGGTGGCGCAGCCTCCTTCCCTCCCGGTCCAGAAACACAACAGTGGGGACGCCTTTGACGTTGTATTCCCCCAAGAGACGTTCGTGAGTCGGCTGACCCTTCCTGGTAAGATCAACCTTGATCATAACGAAGTTCCGCTCCGCCTGTTTGACAACTTCCGGGTCATGAAAGGTGATCTCGTCCAGTTCGCGACAGGGCGCACACCAGTCGGCATAGAAATCTATGATAACCGGCTTTTTTGAGACCCTTGCCTCTGACAGCAGCTTCTCTGAATAGGGCTGCCATGTCATTCCGGGGCCCCGCATCACCCAGGAGCCTATAAGGAAGGCAACCACAATTACCCCCACCATACCGGCACATGCCCTGATGAGTTGAAAAACGCGTGACCCGGTTCGTATTCCCTCAATCCAACCGAGATGAACCCCAGCCGCCAATGCCACGGCCGCCAGAACGAAAACGGCCCCTGTCTTCGGCAGGACCGGTTGAATAAAATAAGCGGCCATTCCCACCAGCACCCACCCCATCAATTTCCGCACCCAGAGCATCCATTCGCCCGAACCCGGAAGTCGTTCTATCTGCCCTGAAAAGATGGCCAACAAGAAAAGCGGCAGTCCAAGACCCATGCTCAGGACAAAAAAGATCACAAACCCGAGGAATGGGTTTCCCATAGTGGCCACCCATGTGAGCAACCCCAGGACAAAGGGGCCGATACAGGGCGCAGCCACGACCCCGAGGGTCAGGCCCATGAAAATACTGCCGAAATAACCGGAGTAGGTCTTTGACGCGGCCTGGGTAAGCCCGCTCGGCAACCGCAATTCCCAGAACCCGAATAGACTAAAGGCAAAGGCTACCAGAACTGCAGCAACCAGTGCCAACACCACAGGACTCTGGAGCACGGCCCCCATGAGGCCACCGGTCAGAGCGGCAAGGACGCCGAGCAGGGAGTTGGTGAACGCCAACCCCACGATGTAACACGCGCCATGAATAAACAGCCCTCCCCTGCCCTGCCCGCTCCGGCCTCCGAAATAGGAAACGGTAATAGGAATCAGCGGGTAGACGCAAGGCGTGAG
>JABMQV010000069.1 GCA_013203065.1 Desulfobacteraceae bacterium
CCAATCATTATCCTATTTGTGTGTTTTTCTTTCCTTTTTGCCCATGCGGGGGACGGCCCTTGTGAGATACCGGATCGATTCTCCAGAGAGAGACCCGATCCGGAAGGGGTGCCGACGCGTGTGGAGGTTGGTCTCTTTGTGAACGACATCATTGAGATCAACAACAAAGACCAGAACTTCATCGCAGATCTGGGGCTCTTGCTGAGATGGAACGACCCGCGGCTTGCTCGTGGGCCCGGCAGTAACTCATTTGAAGGGTGCAAGCTGAGGCCCACTCAGGTGTGGAACCCTGATGTGCAGTTTCTCAACGCAAGGGGAATAAAGAAGACCTTTGAGAGTATCAAGATGGACGGGGAGGGTACGGTCACCTATGTGCAGCGGTTCTATGGGGAATTCTCGATACCGCTCGATTTGAAAAGATTTCCCTTTGATAACCAATTGCTTTGGATAATAGCCGGATCTATAGATTATGATGTCCGAGAAATGAGACTTGTGGTAGACCAAAACTGGACCGGAAAGCGGGATACATTCACCACGCCCGACTGGGAATTCCACCCTGTGAGTGCCAGGGTTGAGGTTGTCAAGGCGCCGTTAGATGGGGTGGAACGTCCTAGATTTCGTTATGAACTAAGAGTCCGTCGCTATCCCGGTTTTTTTATGTGGAAGATCATCTTTCCCCTGATGCTGCTCGTGTTCATGTCCTGGGCAGTGTTCTGGGTCAACCCGGAACAGCTCGGTCCCAGGATCACGCTCTCTCTTGTCTCGATGCTCAATCTTGTGGCCTATAATTATGCAATCTCAGCGTTCATGCCACGGATCTCGTATCTCACGCTCGCTGACAAATACATCTTGGGATGTATGATTATCGTCTTCCTGGCACTTATGATAGGGGTCATCGGGAGTACCCTGGCCTCCAGAGGAAGGGAGACGCTGGCAAGACGTATTGACAGGATATCACGGTGGGCATTTCCCACAGCCTTCCTGCTGCTCATCGGAGTTGCCTTTGGAACATAAGGGACTGGAGGCGATTTCATCCCACCTTGACGTTGTATGGACCTCGCCAACCCCCGAAAGGCTTAAGTTGAAAACGGCCCTTCGGTTAATCGCATATTGCTTACATAGAAGCAGACGTCCGAGAATCCCGCGGAGGTTCAATTGAGAAGAAAAAGAAGGACACTTGGTTGGGTATTGGGAGCTTTAGGAGCATTTCTGTTTCTTCTTCTGGCCTTTCTCCTTATTGCACCAAGACTGATCAATCTTGAACCGGTAAGGAAAAGGGTGCTGGCCGGTTTTTCAGAAAAGCTGGGCGGCCAAGTGGAATATGGGAGGATTGACCTCTCAATCTTACCCCGTCCCTGTATGGTGTTGCATGAGGGCAGACTGTCTATACCGGGAAGAATCACAGGGACTCTGAAGACTTTGACGCTATACCCTGAAGTCTTGCCCCTCCTGAAAGGGGATGTGCGATTCTCCAGGATCCAAGCTGAGACTCCTGACTTCAAACTGAACCTGCCCAAGCAGCCGGAAAATGATGGGAAAGGGGAAGACGGGTTTTCTCCCGCTTTTCTTGAAAAAAAAGTGGCCCCTCTTCTGGCCGGGGCGGCTTTGTATGCTCCTGGCCTTATTATCCAAGTGGAAAAGGGCAGGTTGACCATTACAGAGGGAAACAACCCATGGCTTAGTTTCCAGCAAATCGATGCCCGAATCGATCTTCCTCCCGACATGCTGAGATTAGAAATCACCTGCGAATCAAATCTTTCCCGAGGTCTCTCCTTCACTGGATCGTTGGATCCAAGGGATTTCAAGGGCGAAGGCCACCTTATTCTGACCGGGTTACGTCCGGAGCTAGTGATGGGGTCACTTTTTCCAAAGGCGCCGATTCAACTGTCAGATTCCGAGATGGACTTGTCCGCCGGGTTCAAGATCGACGGTCTCAAGACCCTTCGAACGGACCTGGATGCCAGCATACCCCGTATGATTTTTCACCGTGGCAATGAGGAATTGGTGGTGAAAGGAGCCGCTCTCAAGGGAACCTTTTATATGGACGGGGACGAGACCCGGGCTTCGTTGATCCAGTTGGATATGGATTATCCTGGGCTCAAGATGACCGGAAAATTCCAAGTGACGCCGGGAGAACCTCGGGTGAGTTTGGAATTAGAAGGGAATGAAATCGATGTCCCTTCATTTCGGAAGGCAGCCCTGTCAATAGCCGGAGATATGCCTCTCACTCGGGAAATCCTTTCCATTGTCAAAGGGGGACAGGTGCCCCTGATGACCCTCAAAATGGAAGGGAATTCAACGGCAGACCTGGGGAAGCTGGAAAATATTCTTATAAAAGGCCGTATATTGGGTGGAAAGATCTTTGTGCCGGAAGCAGCATTGGATCTGGAAGCCGTAAAGGGCGACGTTGTCATCTCAAAGGGGATATTAGAAGGAAAGGGCCTTTTCGCAAGATTGGGTAAGACCCAGGGAACCCAAGGAAATTTAAAATTGGGCCTTGTGGGAGATCCTGCCCCGTTCCATCTGAATATAATGGTGAAAGCCGATCTGGCAGAGGTCAAACCCATCCTGACACGTCTGATCAAAAACGAATCCGTGGTAAAAGAAATTGGTCTCATCAAGGGGCTTAAAGGCAATGCAACTGGGAGGTTGATTTTAGGGGAAAATACTGCGTCGATCAAACCACGTGTCATTGTCACTCAATTGGGCCTTACCGCCAAATATGGGCGGGTCCCATATCCCCTGGTAATCACGGGCGGCCAGGTGTCGTTTGAAGGAACCAATCTGTCAGTGAAGAATTTTTCCGGTAAATTGGGAAACAGTGGTTTTTCCCAACTTACCGGCCGGGTTGATTGGGAGCGAGACCCCTATTTGGAGGTCACGTCAGGGGGTTCCGACATTTTATTGAACGAGATCTACCCATGGGTTTCCTCTCTAAAAGGGGTTGGGGAGAGACTAAAAGACCTGAAAGACGTAAAGGGTGGGCTCACGCTTTCGACCTTCAGGTTGAAGGGTCCGGCCTCTCGTCCACAGAACTGGGATTTCCAGGTCGCCGGGGAGGCCAATCAGGTTTCGGTGGATATGGACCTCTTGGGCGGATACGCACAATTGACTCGAGCAAGATTTGATGCGACCGAGAAAGACTTTTTTCTCAAAGACGCCCATATCAACCTGCTGGATGGTTCATTGGATGTGTCCGGGGGGTTGAACGGCTACATAAAAGATCTCAATAGGGTAGACTTAAGACTTGCTGGGGACTTGGGACCTGAAACCCTCCGTCGATTCTCAGGGTTCGTGAACATGCCTTCTTACCTTACCCTTCCGTCTCCCCTGTCCATTTCAAAGTCCAATTTTGTTTGGAGAAAAGGGGGCGCGGTTGGTTTCAACGGGAGTCTGGATGTGAAGGAGGGGCCCCAAATCTCGTTGGATATTGTCCATAAGAACGGTCACCTGGCGATCAAGGAGTTGGGTATCAAAGATAAGGATTCGAGCGCTGTCATGGGGTTTGATTTGAGCCAAAAAGAGGTAGCCGTGAAGTTTTCGGGCAACTTGCAAAGGACGACGTTAGACCGCTTTCTGTCAGAGACCCGGTTTCCGACCGGCTCGATAAGCGGGAATTTTGAGACCAGATTTGAACGGGACCGCCCTATGAAGTTTGTTGCATCGGGAAAACTAGAGGGGTCTGACATCGCGCTTCCGTGGAAGGTTGGGGCGACCTTGAAAGTCCAGCGTTTTTCTC
>JABMQV010000635.1 GCA_013203065.1 Desulfobacteraceae bacterium
ATCAAGAGTATCAAGACGTCATTGCTGGATGCAGGGGCAGTGGGTGCCCTTATGTCAGGCAGCGGCCCCAGCGTCTTTGGTGTCTTCGAATCAAGGGAGAATGCCCTGCGGGCAAAGAAATCTCTTGCGCCCCACATTGTGGGGGATATTTTTTTGGCACACGGACTTTCCTGAAGGGGGCAGGCAGGAGCGGAAAAGTCACCATTATTCCAACTTCCGACTTCCTTTCTGGGGTGTCGTCAAGTGGTAAGACACGGGCCTTTGGAGCCCGCATTCGGAGGTTCGAATCCTCCCACCCCAGCCAGTTTGGGAGTTGCGGCGCCTGAGTTCACTTTAGCTCACGCATTTTTGTGAGGATACCATTGGAACCCGAAATCAAGCTGTTTGGTGGAACCTCCAACCCCTCTTTGGCGCTAGAGGTATGCGACTATATCGGTATCGCGCCCGGAAAGCTCAGTGCCAAGACATTTAGCGATGGAGAAACCCAGGTTGAAATCAGGGAAAATATCAGGGGGCGGGATGTATTTGTCGTCCAGTCCACCTGCACGCCGGTCAATGACAACCTCATGCAACTGTTGATAATTATGGATGCCTTAAGGAGGGCGTCAGCCAAACGGATCACGGCGGTGATTCCCTATTACGGCTACAGTCGGCAAGATCGAAAGGTCAAGCCGAGGGTCCCCATCAGTGCAAAGCTGGTTGCAGACCTGATCACCGTGGCCGGGGCACACAGGGTTGTATCCGTGGATCTCCATGCGGGACAGATTCAGGGTTACTTTAACATACCGGTGGACAATATCTTTGCTGCTCCCATCTTGTTGAAATATATTCAGGATAACCTGCACGATGAGCTGGTTATCGTCTCGCCCGATGCCGGGGGCGTGGAAAGGGCTCGCGCCTTTGCAAAGCGCCTTAATGTCTCTTTGGCCATAATCGATAAGCGGCGTGAGGGCCCAAACGTGGCAGAGGCGATGAACATTATTGGGGAAGTAGAAGACAAGACCGCCATTATTCTTGATGATATGGTCGATACGGCAGGCACTTTGACCCAGGCTGCTGGTGCACTGAAAGATAGAGGCGCATCAGAGACACACGCCTGCTGTACCCATCCCGTCCTGTCAGGTCCTGCCGTTAAAAGGATCAATGCTTCGCCCATCGACAGGCTGGTCGTAACCAACACAATCCCCTTGAACAATAAGGCCAAAGGCTCCAAGAAGATCGTGTCCTTATCGGTAGCGGAACTCCTGGGAGAGACCATCAAGAGGATTCACGCTTCTAATTCAGTCAGTACGTTATTTGTCTAATGTGGAGGACAACAAGGCCCTAATATTTGGCCTCTACTACTTTGTGAAAAATTTTATTAGCGCCGGAGGTAAGAATGACTCAACCAGTGCTTGTTGCCCGAGTAAGAACGAGTAAAGGAAAAGGGGCAGCCAGAAAACTAAGACAGAAAAACCAGATCCCTGCCGTTTTTTACGGCCCCAATGCCGGGCCCATCATGTTAACGGTGAATTACCCAGAACTTGACAACCTCGTTAAACAGGGAATGGGCGAAAATATTATCCTGGATCTCGAGGTGACATCTGACCAGGGGACGGAGACAAGAAGGGTCATCCTAAAGGAACTTCAAGTTGTCCCTATCAGTGAGTCTTTTATTCATGCCGATTTTTACGAAATCTCCATGGATAAGGAAATCACCGTTAATATTCCAATCCGCCTGGTGAACACCCCCGTAGGGGTGACCAACGGGGGTATCCTGCAACACATCAGAAGGGAGCTAACCGTCTCTTGCCTGCCTGACAAATTGATTGAATCCCTGGATCTGGATGTGTCCGAACTGGACATCGGGGATTCCTTGCATATCGGAGATATTGAATTGCCGGAGGGGATCACTTCCTCAGAGGAGACCCATCTTACGGTAACCGTGGTTGCCGCTCCTACCGTCAAGGAGGAAGAGCCCGAAGCGGTAGAGATTGAGGAAGAGGCCGGAGAAGAGGCCGAGGAAGAATCAACCGAGCCGGAATCTGAAACTTCAAAAACACCATGAGGTTGTTTTCACGAGCCACGATTCAGGAACCCTGAACCGTGTATCTTCTGTCTTGACCGTTGTCGTTGTAACCAGCACCATTGAGAGAAAGGGGGTGAAAATTTTCTCAAACAGTGTACTTGATCGTAGGCCTTGGAAATCCCGGATCACAGTACAAGGATACAAGGCATAACATAGGTTTTCGAGTCGTTGACCTGTGGGGCCAAGATCTGGGGGTACGTCTGAGCAACCGACGCTTCGAATCAAGGAATACAAGGACTACTTTTCAAGAAAAAAGAGTCATGCTTCTTTGCCCTGAGACCTTTATGAACCGGAGTGGCAAATCGGTGAGGGGCTGTTTCGATTATTATGATCTGGAGTGCAGGGATGTTTTGGTCATTTTTGATGACATTGATCTCCCGGTGGGGAGGTTAAAGATTGCCAGGAATGGCGGCGCCGGGGGACATAAAGGCGTGCAATCCATCATCCATCATCTGGGGAGCAGGGAATTTCCCCGGTTCAAAATCGGTATAGGACGTCCGCGCTATGGGGAGAGTGTTGAAAACTATGTCCTTTCACCCTTCTACAGTGACGAAAGGGACATCATGGAAAAGGCGATCCTCACGGCGGTTCAAACATGTGAATTGTTTGTTTCAGAAGGAATTGAATCGGCAATGAACCATATCAACTGCCAAGACTTAGGTAATAGGGAGGAAAAAAACTGATGCAGGGATTAACCGTTTACGCGTCGTTCCTGGGGATCTTGAGTCTGATTATTGCCTATCTTATTTACAATTATGTCAAGAAACAACCGAATGGCACTCCTCTGATGCAGGAACTTGAGGATGCGATTCATAAAGGCGCTATGGCCTTTTTGAAGAGAGAGTATTCTGTTCTAATTATTTTTATTGCGATTGTGTTTGTCCTTTTGGGTTGGGGAATTGCGTGGAAAACCTCTAATGCCTTTGTGACAGGTGCACTTTTATCCATGGTCGCCGGGTTTTCAGGCATG
>JABMQV010000636.1 GCA_013203065.1 Desulfobacteraceae bacterium
ACAACATGGAGAACGCCTCCAAATCCATATCCGGCAGGTTGGAGACCATTAACGAGAAAGCGGAAAATATTACAACGGTAGTAGACACCATAACCAAGGTGGCCTATCAGACAAACCTGCTGTCATTGAATGCGGCCATTGAAGCGGAAAAGGCCGGAGAGTACGGACGGGGGTTTCAGGTGGTAGCCCGGGAGATCCGGAGACTGGCGGACCAGACGGCCGTTGCGACGCTGGATATTGATCAGATGGTCCAGGAGATGCAGTCTGCGGTATCCACGGGTGTTATGGAAATGGACAAGTTCATCGCGGAGGTGAGACGCAGCGCCGAAGACGTCGGCAAGATAAGCGCTCAACTGACACGCATCATAGAGCAGGTGCAGGCCCTCTCTCCCAGTTTTGAAGATGTGAACGTGGCAATGGGCAATCAATCCGAGAACGCCCAGGAGATCAACACGGCCATGGTGAACCTCAGTGAAGAACTGGGACAGACCCTGGAGTCCTTGCGTGAGACTTACAGCGCCATCGAACAACTAAAAGATGCGGCAAGAGGTCTGCAGGATGAGGTATCGCGCTTTAAGGTAAGCTAAGTAGGATTATAAGAATAAGGATAAGGATAAGGTATGCTGGTATTATTCTTTTATCTGGGAGATGTAAAGTACAGCATCAAGTGTGAAAAGGTGAGAGAGGTAGCCCCCATGGTCACACTTAAGAAGGTACCCAATACCCCTGAATACTTTGCCGGGCTTTTCAACTACAGGGGTATGGTCGTCCCGGTAGTCGATTTGTGCCAGTTAATCCAGGGACGTCCCTGTGAGATGAGGCTCAGCACCCGGATAATACTTGTGGATTATCTGAGAGATGACCATACCCCTTACATCCTTGGTCTCATGGCGGAGAGGGTTACCGAGGCTGTGAGGAGATCGGAAGACGTTTTTTTGTCTCCCGGTATCAATATGGGTGAAGCCCCTTACCTGGGAGGCATTGTGATGGAAGAGAAGATGATGATTCAGCATATAGATTTGGATCTCTTGCCGGAGAGCTTCAACTTTCTTCCCATGCTTCAAAATGGTCTCGATAATGCTCAGGAACAACATTGAGTCATCATTGGAAAAAAAGATTGGCCTATCTGCGGAGTCTGTCGGTCCCGAAACCATTGAGAAGGCGATGCAGCTTCGCATGCGCGCCTGCGGGCTGACAGAGACTGCGGGCTATCTACGTCTTCTCAGGACATCATCGGACGAATGGGCGGAACTGATAGAAGCAGTGGTGGTTCCGGAAACCTGGTTCTTTCGAAACAGAAAATCCTTTTCCTATCTGGACAGTCATGTAAAACGCAAATGGCTGCCGAAGCATAAAAACGACGTGCTCCGGGTCTTGAGTGTAGCCTGCTCCACGGGCGAGGAACCTTACTCCATAGCCATGGCATTGCTGGATGCAGGCCTATCGGAGAAACATTTCCGTATCGTTGCATTAGATATAAGCAAGAAGGCCCTTGAAAAGGCAAGGATGGGTCTTTATGGTCCTGAATCCTTTCGAGGGGACAATTCATGGTTTCGAGGAAGGTATTTTGAGGCAATACCCCAGGGCTATCAATTGTACCCCCACGTCATGAAAACTGTTCATTTTGTGAGGGGAAATATACTGGAAGGACAGTTTTTGTCAGGAGATGTGCCATACGACATTGTCCTTTGCCGCAATCTGTTGATCTATCTGAGTCCTTCGGCAAGGAAAAGAGTCATGGAGGTTATTGATCGGTTGCTGGCAAAAATAGGTATCTTTTTTGTAGGACATGCTGAGCGACCGCTGGTTATTGCCCCCGGATTCCAATTGATACGTGAGGTAGGGGTTTTCGCGTTTGACCGGGCAGTTGAGTCAACTCTACCGAAGAAACCTGTAACACCCAGGACCCGGATCAGGTTCGAAAGGAGACACCATACACAGAAAAATTCCCCTCTCAGACGTAGCACTGATATTGCCTCCGTCTCCCCCCATAAGCCTCCTCCTGTGGACTCTAAACCCTATCCCATGGGGGATCGAAGACAGCCCGCTACTGAGGAAGGGGGACTGCTTGACCAGGCGCGAAGACTGGCGGATAAAGGTGCTTTGGAAGAAGCTATCAGTTTGTGCGACAAGGTCCTGGACCAAGACATGGTCCAGATCCAGGCCCATTACCTGAGGGGACTTATATGCTTGGCCATGAACAATGAAAGGGATGCAGAGGAGTGGCTGACCAAAACGCTCTACCTTGACCCCGAACACCACGATGCCTTGAATCACCTGGCACTTATCGTGGAACACAGGGGTGACCGGGAAAAATCAGCACAATTGCAGCAACGAGTGAAACGTATTCGCCAGAAAGAGGGCATTCATTGAAGGACCTGGTTATCCTAAAAGAGGAGAATTGCTGGAAGCGAATCGGGGTATGGGGACGGGAAACCCCTCGATGCCCGGAACTCAAGCGGGTTATTCACTGCCGTAATTGCGAGGTCTTTACCCAGGCCGGAAGAAACCTCCTGGAACGTGATCTTCCCGAAGAATATAAGGAGGAATGGACCCAGGTACTGGCCGAAAAAAAGGAAGAAGAATTCCCAGGGACCTTGTCCGCTGTCATTTTTCGCATACAAGGAGAATGGCTCGCACTCCCGTCCCGGCTGTTTGCCGAGATAATCGATCCAGGTCTTGTGCACACCGTACCGCACAGAAAAACCCATGCACTCCTGGGTGTGATAAACGTACACGGCGAAATCCAATTATGCGTTTCGCTCCAAAGACTGCTGGGCTTGGAGTCAGAAGAGTCCTTCGAGGATGAGAACCGGAAAAGGTACGAAAGGATGATGGTGGTAAATAAGGACGGTGAGAAATGGGTATTCCCGGTTGACGAAATCCACGGAATTCATCATGTCCGCCCAGAACGTTTCCAGAACGTTCCTGTCACCGTGGCCAAAGCGAAATCGACTTTTACCAGGGGAATCTTTAGGTGGGATGATAAATATGTGGCCTTCCTGGACGATGAACTGCTGCTTTATACGCTGGCAAGGAGCATTCAGTGACTATGGGGAATGGACAAGACTTGATGGATTCTTCCATGCTGGATCTTTTCCGCACCGAAGTGGAAACGTATGTGGCGATTCTAAATGACGGCCTACTGGCATTGGAGAACGATCCATCTGCCACCGATAGGTTAGAGGCATTGATGCGTGCTGCACATTCCATCAAGGGTGGGGCTCGTATCGTGGAACTGGATCAGGCCGTAAAGGTGGCCCATTCCATGGAAGACTGTTTTGTTGCCGCGCAGAAAGGGCAGATCTCTCTGGGATCGGATCAAATCGATATCCTCCTCAAAGGTGTCGATATCCTCTCACGGCTCTCCGAGGCCCTCGGGGAA
>JABMQV010000070.1 GCA_013203065.1 Desulfobacteraceae bacterium
CCTTTATCCTTTATCCTTTATCATTTATCATTTATCATTTATCGTTGGTCATTGGTTATTGTTCGGTGTCTTTCTCGTTTTTCAATCGACAATCATCAATCCAAAGGGTCATTGGTCATTGTGCAGGTTACCGGTTACTGATTACCGATCAGTGGATTTTGGCTGCAGCCAAAGGTCTGCACTGGGTTTCTTGTTTACCAGGATCTCTCGGGTGCACTGAAGAACAGCCCCGACCGGATCTCTGAAATTTATTCATCGTCTCCCTTTTTGTAAGACCTTCAATCAAATGCTCAAAGCGGTCATTTTTGATTACAACGGCGTATTGATCAACGACGTCCAACTCCACGAGACGTGCTGGTTTCGGGCCGGGAGGGATATGGGATTTCCCGTTTCTCGGCAGACCATAAGCAAGTACATCTCCTATGATCCCGGTCAAAAAAGGCACTTGTACTTTGGCGATATCCCCGATGAAAAATGGGGAAAGCTCTTCCAAGCCAAGACGAGATACTACTTTGAAATGGCTGAGAAGGGAAATCTTGTTTTCCCGTCGGTTGAGGGCGTTCTGACGTCGTTGTCCAAAAGGTACACCCTCGCCCTCATATCCAATACGCCAAGGAATTACTTTGACAGGGTTTTCCCCAGGAGCCTTGCTGTATTGCTCAAGGAAACTTTGTTTGCAAATGAAGTTGAAAGGCCCAAACCTTCTCCTGATCCCCTCTTAGAGATATTAGGACGACTGGGGATCGGAAAAGATAAATGTTGCTATGTGGGTGATTCGGTCCTTGATATACGAATGGCCAAAACGGCAGGCATCCTCATATATGCAATTGCAACGGGAGACAATTCCAGAAATGAGTTAGAGCGCGAAGGAGCCGATGATGTCTTGACGAATCTTATCGAACTGCAAGAGAGGTTAGAAACGGTGTAACCGTTCACAGATAAAGAGGTTTAAGGTTTAAGCTTACAGAAATCTCAACCGTTAAGGCATGAGTTCTGAATGAAGAAAGGTCCTCTGAACCTGTGAAGGCCCAATACAGAAGAAGCAGAGAAGGGAGGTCGGCAAATGAGATTTGAAAACAAGGTGGCCATTGTTACCGGTGGAGGTCAGGGAATCGGAAAAGCTGTTGCCCAAGGTCTGGCATCTGAAGGAGCCTCGGTTGTGATTAGCGATATCAATAAGGAGGCAGCCGGCAAGACAGCTGAAGAAATAGGAGATTCTTGTCAGACAAAAATATTGGCTGTGGAAACCGATGTCAAAAAAAAGGAGGCGATTCATAGTCTCGTGACATTTACTGAAAAGGAATTTGGGAAAATCGACATCCTCTTCAACAGCGCTGGAATCTGCAAGAGAATAGAGATCGAGGATATCTCTGAAGAGGAATGGGACGAGATGATAGACATCAACCTGCGGGGGGTCTTCCTATGCTCACAGGCCGTCATGTCGATAATGAAGCGGCAGCAACAGGGGAAAATCCTCAACATGGCCTCGTTGGCCGGCAAGGTTGGAGGGATTGCGGTTGGCGCCCACTACTCTGCGTCCAAGGCCGGTGTGATCTGTCTCACCAAATCTTTTGCCAGGGCACTGGGTCCATATGGAATAACCGTCAACGCCCTTGCCCCCGGACCGGTCGAGACTGCGATGATACAGGACTGGCCCTCGGATGTCAGGGAGGATATGGCCAGACAGGCCCCCCTGGGTCGCATCGCCAGGACCGAAGATGTTGCTGAGCCTGCTCTTTTCCTCCTCTCAGACGCCGCCAAACATATTACCGGAGAGATACTGGATATCAATGGCGGCATCCTGATGGATTGATACGGTCGCCGATTGAAGTAAATGAGATTGAGACCAGAGAGGGGTGCTTATCAGCTTCTTGACACAAAAGAGATGTTATTTTATGCTTTTTTTTACCCAAAGCTCAAAGGGACGGGGGCTTAGATGAAAAGCCACGGCAACAGGGATGGCAGACAACAACCATTCTTACACAGAAGGAGTTCGGCCATGAAGGCGCTCAATTACGTGATACAGACGGTGACGTTGGCATTTATTTTGGGGCTCATAGTACCCCTCTCTTCCTATGCAAAGGTGAGTGAGTCCACCAATGACAATCAGATGGCCGTTCGAAAAGTGGTGCTCTACAAGAGTGGTGTGGGGTATTTTGAAATGCGCGGTATGGTTGCGGGGGGTAAAGCTGTCAGGCTCTACTTTAGGCGCAATCAGATGAATGACCTGCTTAAAAGTCTGACTGTCCTCAACGTGAGCGGAGGAAAGATAAACAGTATTGTTTACGATAGTACCAAGACCGTCAAACAACTATTGAGCGATTACACGTTTGATCTCAAAAAGGGGCAGGGTCTACCCCAGGTCCTTCAACAGCTTCAGGGCAGTAAGATTGAACTGATGACGGGCAGTACAACCACCAAAGGCACCATCGTGGGTGTTGAAAACCGGATCAAGACGCAGGATGATGCGGAGATTCCCACCTATTATTTAACTATAATGGACAATAAGGAGGACCTGCGCAGCTTTAATACAGATGAAATTACGGCGGTAAGGTTTCTGGATAAAAGGCTCAATCTGGACATCAAGCGTTATCTGGAAATCCTGTTTCAGAGGTACCGCAAGGACGAGAAGGCCGTTACCGTCACTGCATCGGGTCAAGGCCAACAAGAACTCTTTGTAAGCTATGTGACCGAAGTCCCGGTATGGAAAGCCACCTATCGTATTGTACTCCCGAGACAACGTGAGGAGGTCAAACCCTTTCTTCAGGGCTGGGCCATCGTCGATAACGTAAGCGGAAATGACTGGAGGGGAGTGCAGCTTTCCCTGGTGAGCGGCTTACCCATCTCGTTCATCCAGAACCTTTACGATCCCATATTCAGGAAACGACCTGTGATCGATATTGAAGAACGGACGACATTGACGCCCAGTATCCCGGAAGCGGCTATGCGAAAAAAGAAAGACAGAAAGGGCGAGAAGGCACCGTCTCCAAAGCCTCGAGCAGCGGCAATGGCCATGAAATCCTTTGGGAGGGCCGACCGGCTGGAAGCCGAGCATCCCGCGGAGGTTCATCTTGAGGAGAAGATGAGAGAACTAAGGGCCCAGGTGGTTACCCGGGAGATGGGAGACCTGTTTGAATATAAGATTGCCCACCCCGTGACCATAAAGC
>JABMQV010000637.1 GCA_013203065.1 Desulfobacteraceae bacterium
TGACGCTCCACCACATACCCGGAAACGGGCGCATATATGGTCTTTTTTTTCACCTGGTCCAAGAGAGTGTAGAACTCAGCCTGAAGACGCGCAACTTTCTTGCGGGCGGCCCCAACATCAAACTGTGCATCTTCGTACGCCTTCTTTGAGACGCTGTTGATTGCAAAAAGCCGCTTCTGCCGTTCCCATTCACGTTGGGCCCGGGCCTGCATCACCTCTGCCTCGCCCAGCGTCGCCCTTGATGCCTCCATCGTGAGTGTGAGTTGAGTGGCATCCTGTATACACAGGGTCTGGTTCATTTTGACTTGATCACCCTCATCTACGAGCATCTTCCTTACCAGCCCCGCCTCTTCCGAGGCCACCACCGTCTCTGACCGCGGCTCTGCAGTCCCAACCAACGTGATTCGGGTAACCACCTTCTTTTTCAGTACCGGCGAGACCTTGACCAATGCGGGCGGCGGTTCTCCCCCGTTCTTTGGTGACTTTGCCTCAAGCCTGTCATGGCTAATCACCAGGATAAATGCCGCCAAAAAGGCTGCTGCCATGGCTGCCTGCCATAGCCTTTTTCTCTTGGATCGGGTTCGCCTCGTCTTTGTTTTCGTTTGTAACATGCAGGATATCGCTCCCCTTCGCAGTCGCATCCCCCGCCCCGAAGAAACACCTTGGATCCCCGCGATCCTTATATCTTCATTTCTTCAGTCTGACTCCAGGTTGAGAGAAATCTATCCATATCAAGATCTTTAGTCAAGTTATAACGCAGGTATCGCTGCGATTCTAAAACCTGGCAGTTCTTCGAAATCAGCTTGACCCTCGTTCAAAAACCACTATGATTGTCACCGGTTAAAAAATCGTTGGCAGCAATCTCAATGGACGAATCATGCCATGGCCCCCCTAATAGTCATAGTCGGAAGACCCAATGTCGGGAAATCCACACTCTTTAATCGCCTCTCAAGATCAAGAGATGCCCTGGTTGACAACCGCCCAGGGATCACCAGAGACAGGCTTTATGCCTCGATCACTTATGAAGGGGCTTCCCTCACGTTAGTGGATACAGGGGGCTTCGATGACATTAGCCAAGACCCCCTGTTGGAAAAAGTGAGATACCAAGTGGAAGCGGCCATAATGGAGGCTGACGAGATAATCTTTATGGTGGATGCCCGTCAGGGGGTAACCCCTGGAGATGAGGAAATGGCCCATATCTTGCGAAAAAGCCAAAAAAAAATCTTCTTGGCGGCCAACAAAATAGACGGCCCGGAACATGAGAACTCAGCCCACGATTTCTATAAGTTTGGTTTTGAACCGGTCTATCCTGTTTCAGCGGCTCATGGGTATGGCATCCGGTCTCTCATGCGCGACATGGTCAGGGATCTCCCGATTTCTAAACCAGTTGAATACTCCGATGGCCAGATAAGAGTGGCCATTCTCGGAAGACCCAATGTGGGCAAATCCTCCCTGATCAATCGGATCCTGGGGTTGGAGCGGGTTGTGGTGAATGAACACCCGGGGACCACAAGGGATACTGTTGATACCCTTTTTTCCCATGGTGGTAAGGAATACCTCCTTATCGATACGGCCGGGATACGAAAAAAGGCAAAAGTAAAAGAGAAAATAGACAAATTTTCAATGATCAAGGCCCTCAAAAGCCTTGATCGATGCCATATCGCAACGATTCTCCTGGACGCCTCCCAGGGGGTCTCGGAGCAAGACGCTCGAATCTGCGGTTACGCCTTTGAGCAGGGAAGGGGTGTGGTGTTGGCGGTCAATAAGTGGGACTTGGTCAAAGGGGATGCCCGAAGACAGGATCGTCTGAACAATAGTATGGATAGGCAATTGAAATTCATTTCTTTTGCCCCAAGAGTCAACCTTTCAGCCCTGACAGGTGAGCGGGTCATGAAACTTTTCGGGAAGATAGACCCCCTCTATGAGCAATTCTCAAGGGCAATCTCCACGGCTTCCATCAATCGGGCACTCCAGGAGATAGTCAAGAGACACCCGCCTCCGCGAATCGGCCGGAGCAGACTGAAATTTTCTTACGCAACCCAAACCCGCACGAAGCCACCCACCTTTGTGATATTCGTAAACAAACCGAACGCAATCCATTTTTCCTATGAGCGTTTCCTGGTCAATCAACTGCGCTCCCATCTTCAGCTTGAGTTTACGCCAATCAGGTTGAGATTCAGAAAAAAATGAGGGGTTCAGTTCTTGCCTAAAGCTCACTCATCTTTTCTCCCGATCTGCGCAATAGCAGATTCAAGGAATTTTCGTGCCTTCGTATCGTCGGGGCCCCATACGAAGCACTTCGTAAAAATGCTGTATGGCAACCATGAGATTTCCTTGTATATATCTGGCAACCCCTAAATTGTAATGCACCTCCGGATCTTCAGGGTTGATCCGGAGTGCTTCACGAAAATGATTGATGGCCTCTTCAAGCATTCCCACGAGAGCCAAGGTGTTTCTCAGATTGACATGCCCCTCCCAATAATCGGGCTTGATTCTAAGCGCCTTGCTATTCCTTCCCTACTGAACCAAAGAGAATCCGAGGTTATTGCGAGCCAGCCAGTTGTCAGTTGTCACGTCGATCGCATGTGTGAACAGAGAAATACTGTCCTTCCAATGGCCAGCCTGCACATGAGAGTTTAAGCCAACATAAGCATTATTATCAAAGACGACGAACTCTTGTATCCACCTCAGGCACGGGGCATTCCTATCGAGAAGTTGCACTGATTAACTCTAACTTGTTGAATTTAAAGATGAAATATATTTTCGGGCCTTGTTTGATCTTCTCTTGGAAGGTCGACTGCGAACCAAATACCACGATAAGGCAACTGCATATATAATTACAGAGACAAGGGAAATCCATTTTCCCAACCGAAAGGCCGTCGGTGAATATTCCAGTACAAAAAGATGTTTGCCGGCTTCTAACGGAATGGCTTGCAAGACGTAGTTTGCCGGCAAAACATTATAGCTTTTCTGAGTACTTGGAGAGAGCGGGCGTACCCGCCATCCCCGGCTGTAGGCGTCGGTGATCAACAAAATTTTTGGACTCGGAAGGTTGGCCTCAATAATCAGGTGGTCCGTTGAACCTTTGACTACCTTGACAGTGCCCTTTTCCTTTGACTTCACTGGGGCAGGCACGGGCAAGGTCTCAAGTATAACGGTCCGCCGGGGATTAAATCCCGGACGCAGCATTTCCTCGAAAATCCGATCTCGATCTCGAATTAACCGATACTCGTCGATCAGGCAAGCAACCGGCAGAGCATCTTTATTCTCCAGTATATGCCTCTCATCCTCTCTGTATACAATAGCATAGCGACATCGCAACATCGCATACAATTTAGGGAACCGAGAAAAATAAACATATTGGATCGCCTTATCCGGATTCCCGCCTTGTGTGTATGTCATAAACTGTGCGTACCGTCTTGAGATCCCGGGATCCTCTCCCCAAATATTGTTCATTTCGAGAGAAATGGTGCTGTTTGCGTAAGCCACATTCAATATACGATCATGTTTCCCACTTTTTGTTTTCAACTTAATAAGTTCTGGACTCCGGGTGTCCTGGAGTTCAAACGTCGGACGAAATCCACTTGCAAAAAAAAGCAACTCCCCCACGGCAAGAAGGGCAATGAGATAAACCATTCTCTTTGAAACTCTCATAAGCAAGAAAATTACACCCAAAA
>JABMQV010000638.1 GCA_013203065.1 Desulfobacteraceae bacterium
AGTCGGAAAATATGATTGATATCTTGAAACATCCCTCGTCAATAGGTCGAAATTTAATACTGCAGCTTGTGCACCAATAAAAAAATCCGGCAATGGAGTCCTTTTCACCCCCTTTCTTTTCTTGTATTTAAGGTAGGCCTTTCCAGCCAAAAACAGCGCCTCTTTAGGGATTTCCAACATCTGGAATCCTGCCCTGATAATTGCGCTCTCTAAGTCTTCTATCAAACCAAAGCCAATCGATATTTCAGAATAGATTATTGAATTGATACATAATGTAGCGTGATAACTGCATTCTTCCATTTTGGCTTCAGACCAATCAGCCCATCTGGGATCATTGAGAAAAACATCCAGAATAACATTCGAATCAACTACAATCCCTTTCATTTGTATCCTCTTGTCAAAGCCATGATTTCATCGGTTGTCATCTTTACGTTGGCGATTCCTCTCAATTTCCGGAATTTATGTGTCCTTTTCGCGCCACTTTTCTTTTTCAGCAAATAGACTCGACCTTTTTCTTCGATAAAATCAATTTCATCGGCAGGAACTATTCCAAGTTTTTCACGAATGTCTTGTGGAATCGTGACTTGCCCCTTTATTGTAACTCTCATAATACCACCTCCAATAGTATGTAATACCGGTAATGGTATTACATTTGCCGGACATTGTCAATTATGAATATCGGGCAACGAACGCTCAGGGGTTGGCTTTGAGTTTATTTCTATTCATTTTTCTTGACCACGGATGGCACGGATGGCACGGATAATTTTTATATAAAGGGGCAAATCTGCTGTGACTGTTAGCCCAAGACGGCTAAGGTCAAAGCCAAGTCTGACCCGTTTTTTTTCGGAAGTGATTGTGTATTTTTCGTCGGAGAAGAAGGGTTCGAGACCCTGGGAGAGTTGAAGTGCCTGCGGGCCGTTCTTGGCCACACTGACACCATAATCGTCTTTCTTGAGGATATACTTATACTGCAGTTGAAGCGCCTGCGTAGAGCCGTCTTCCACAATCAGGATCTGTTTGCTTACCAAAAGGCAAAATGACCTGTAACTTCTCAGTAAACTCGGGTACCGTGGGGTTCGGGTTTCAAATTTCAAATATCTGTAGCCGGGTTTCTCAGTCGGTTCCCCCAGAGGATCGGTACTGCTTCATGAAATCCAAGAACAGCCCCCTGTATTCCTTGATAAGTTCGGGGATTTTCAGGCCATAGGGGCACTTGTCCTCGCACTCGCCACACTCGACGCATTTTTCCGCAGTTTCCATGGGCGCCTCAGCCAGGCTTACGACCATGGCCCTGGGAAATCGTTTCATTTGGGATCTGAAAAGCAATATCCGGGGAATTATTACTCCCTGCTCACATGGCATGCAGTATCCACAGCGATGACAAAAGCTATCGCCCAACTCCTGCCGTATCTTTTCTATCTCCTTCCAATCCCCCCGGGAAAGCGGTCTCGGCGAACGGTACAGGGAGACGATTTCCTCAATCTCTTCCTTTGATTGAATGCCTGCAATGGGAACCACCTGGCCATGGCCCTGCAAAAACCCGAAACAGAGATCGGCTCGATCAAGTTGTCCCCCGCCCAGGGGCTTCATCCCGATGATGCCCATCCCCATCTCTTGGGCCACTTTGAAGAGTTTGTCTGCCGGGTCATGCTCCACAAAATTGAAAGGAAACTGAAGCGTCTCAAAGAGACCGGTCTTGCAGGCCTGGAGGGCGATATCCGGGCTGTGAGAGGTTACCCCGATGTGATTGATACGTCCCTGCTCTTTTGCCAGGCGAAATGCCTCGTAGGCACCTCCCGGCCCCATGACCCGATCCAGGTCCTCTTTGGTGGCGATGTTATGCGCCTGATAAAGATCGATATGGTCGGTCTTGAGATCCCTGAGACTATCTTCCAGCTGCTCATTTACCCCGGCAGCATCCCGTGCCATGGTTTTCGTGGCTACCACGACCTTATCCCGGACCGGTTCAAGGGTTGCCCCTATCTTCAATTCGCTGTCGCCGTAAACTCGGGCCGTGTCAAAGAAGTTGACTCCAAGTTCAAAACAGTGACGGATAATATCCACCCCTTCGAGCACCTCCACACGGGTAATAGGTATGCCGCCAAAACCGATCTCCGATACGATCAAACCTGTTCTTCCAAGTTGTTTCTTTTTCATCGCCCTACTCTTATGATGGGTCAAATCTGCTGACTGTTAGCTCAGGACGGCTAAGCGTCAAAGCGAGATTTGACCCGTTTTTCTTCTGATAACAAGACCAGGAGCCTTTTCCCCCAGCACCAGCAGTTGAAGCGCCTGCGTAGGGCTGTCTTCCACAATCAAGATTTCCTTATCGTCACCCATGGATCCCTTCCTGTTGAATTCACTTTAAGACTCCCTGATTCACCGATTTCGGGGCAAATATCCCCACATAGTGGCGAAAACATTATTGACTTTTTATCGAATTTGAAACAAAATTGCAATGATTGAAAAATCAAGATGCCTCCACATTCATCTTTCCTGGCAATTTAATAATTTATCATGCTCTGCTCCCGCCGGCCCAATCCTGACCGGCCAGGATAGCTGTTGAGTGGGGAAAAGAGACGAGGCTTTCCAGGGAGTTGGAGGCCACGGAGGCGTTACAAAAACCCCTTGGGTTACTCGGAGCGAACATAGGAAAATGAGGAGAATCGCGGTCTCCCTGACCAAGGGCGGCGTAGCCAAGACGACCTCGGCCGTAAACTCGGCAGCAGGTCTGGCCCTTGCAGGCCAAAGGGTGCTCCTCATTGACACGGACACCCGGGGGCAGACGGGGTTTATGCTGGGTGTTAATTTCAAGAGGAATTCATGTGACAAAGAAACTTCTGGCAGTAGATGATGATCCGGTCGTACTCCGGTACATAGATCTGGTATTTTCAGAAAAGGGTTACAAGGTCGTAACAGCCGAAGACGGTCTTGCCGCACTGGATGTGTTGGAGACCTACACCCCTGATGTGATCCTTGTAGATATGGTGATGCCAAATATCGATGGGAAAAAACTCTGTAAGATCTTGAGGGGGATGGAGAAGCTGAAAGAGATCTATCTTATCGCTTTGTCGGCCACGGCTGTGGAAGAGGACATCAAGTCCTTTGATCTTGGCGTAGACGCATTTATTGCCAAGGGACCGTATGAGGAAATGACCCAGCACATCCTTGCCGCCATCGAACAGCCCGAGGTTTTTTCCTCGCGTTGCAAGTCCGGGGAAGTGATCGGCATCGAAAATCTCTACCCCCGAAGAATTACGAAGGAATTGCTCTATGTAAAGAAGCACCTCGAGGGCGTAATCGATAAGATATCGGAGGGAATCCTGGAGCTTGGTCCCAAGGGAAGGGTTCTCTACGCAAACCCTGCTGCACTTTCCATTATCGCTTTGCCGGAGGAAAAATTGCTGGGCCGCGACTTTGCTGAGTTGTTTCCAGCCCCACACCGCCGGAAAATTGTCGAATTGCTCATGGCATTAGATAAGGGGACCGGAACCATCGGTGAGGAATCTCCCATGACGCTAAACGCACGGCTTCTTACCATGGATATTGTCCCTGTGGAGAAAAGTGGGCAAAGGGCGGTGGTTATTTTGAAAGATGTCACCGAACGGAAGATACAGGAAGAAACGCTTCAGGCAAGTGAGGCGCGTCTGGGCAGGTTAATAGATAAGAATGCCGACGCTATTATGATTGTTGCCCCTGACGGGGTCGTTCGTTTCGCGAACCCTTCTGCTGAGGGGCTCTTCGGAGCAAGTTCCCACGAACTTGCCGGAAAGAAACTCGGGTTTCCCTTACCAACCGGCGAGAGTTCGGAAATCGAGGTCATTGACACGAAAGGGAACACGGTGGTCGCGGAGATGCGGGCCGTGGGCATTGAATGGGAGGGGGAGAAGTCCTATCTCGCCTCTCTTAGAGACATCACAGAAAGAAAGCAGATGGAAGAGGAATTGAGAAAGGCAAATCGAAAAATACTGGAACAACAGGACGCGGTTATTGAAGAGGAGCGGCTTAAGGTTTTGCTCCAGATGGCAGGGGCCACGGCCCATGAATTGAACCAGCCTCTGACTGTTCTTCTGGGGAACATCGATCTTCTGTCGCTCAGTGTGGAGGATCCTCAAAAATTTTCAAGATACATGGGAGAACTCAAAACGGCGGGAAAGAGAGTGGCCAGCATAGTAAAGAGAATCCAAACCATTCCCCAATATGACACGGCGTCCCATCCGGAGCAGGATACGGATGCAGACATGGGGCGGGAT
>JABMQV010000071.1 GCA_013203065.1 Desulfobacteraceae bacterium
ACCTTCCTTGTCCTTGACTCTGAACGTTGAACCCTGAACCTGTGAACGGTTACCAAAAATCTTAGCATATAATTCATAGGCATGCAACGCGACATCCCATTGGATTCACGCACCTTATGGGAGGTGAAAAATATGGACATCAAATTCGGAATGTGACAAAAACGGCTTTAGCGGTGTAGAACTTAAACGAGAGGGATAATGATTCCCACTGACCCGGCATTGGTGGAACAGGTCTTGAACGGAAACAAGGATGTCTTTGAAGAGATCGTCAAGAGACATCAGCACCGGGTCTATTATTTGGCACTGACAAGGATGGGGGATCGCCATGAGGCGGAGGATTTGGCCCAGGAAACTTTTATTCAGGCCTATCGGAAGCTCTCCAGCTATGATCCCAGATACAGATTTAGAAATTGGCTTTTGACCATCTGTGCAAATCAGGGCAAGAACCGCTTGCGCAGTCGTGCCAGAAGAGGTCGGGCATACAAGGCAAACCTGGAGGTTTCCAATGGCAGGGCCCGGGACTCGGACCAGGAACTTGTCGGTTTGAAAGACGCGATAAATGCCATCCCTGAAAAACTTCGGGTTCCGTTGGTGTTGAAACATGTGGAGGGGTTTTCCTATGAGGAAATTGCCAACATGATGAAAATCAGTGCAAGCGCCGCCAAGATGCGTGTAAAGCGGGGCAGGGATAAACTGGTGCAAAACTTGGAACTGGGAACTTGAGAGCTGAAACGACAAACTAGAGCCCCGGAACTCTCAATCTGTAATCCTCAGTTCGGTAAAGGTGATATATCTTGAGGGATCAAAACAACTGGGTGCATGACATATTGGATGGGGAAGGCCCTTTGGCGGGGCAACCTATTGAGGGAACCCCCGAGGCCCGCCGTCTCCTCCGATACAAAGATGCCCTGCGACTGCTTGAGAGCCATCGGGAAAAGGCACCGGATGGGTTTGCGGACCGGGTGATGGCAGCCCTGGCAGATACACGCCACCCCAAGCGAAACAAATGGCTCCGGGCAATGTGGCCGGAAGGCCGGTTGTGGGCCCTGCCGTCACTGGCGGGAGCACTGGCAGTACTCATCGTTATGGCGGGTGTCTGGCTCATCCGGGAGCCGATGGGCAAAACTCTTATCCAGGTCAGATTTGAACTCCACGCTCCCTCCGCCAAAAAGGTAGAGGTTGTGGGCACTTTTTCCAACTGGATGCCCGGTGAGATTATGCTAAAAGGGCCCGATGCCGTAGGCTATTGGAACCGAATTGTAATGCTTCCTCCAGGGCAGTACGAATACGTGTTCTTGGTGAATGGTGAAAAACAGGTCCTGGACCAGAGGTTCGAGGAACGGCGCCCTGACGGTTTTGGGAACAAAAACAGCGTGCTCGTGCTTCGGCCGGAAATGATCGCTTATACCCGGGATTACCCATCCGGTGAATCCCCCGTGATCATCCCTGATAGGGAAAAAAGATCTTTTTCGTTACCCCCAGAATCCAGAGGCCTATGGGAAGTACTCCTTGAGAATGGGATTCAGGCCGGTATTGACCAAGAGGACCTTGAAGCGGTATTTGTCCGCCTGACATCAGCAGGTATCTCCCCTGATCGGGCAAGTCCACTTTTGGCCCCTGTTTTTCGGGGAGGCCAACCCGACATACTGGATAATCACCTACTGGCAAAGCTCAACGAGGGTATTTTGGAGGGTGCATCCCTTGAGAAACTCACCCTTGTTATCAAGAACCGGGATCATTCTCTCCGAAGGGCGGGGCAATTGCTGACCCTGTCAGGAATGAAGCACACCCTTGAAAAAGCGCCGGATTTACATATCTCGATAGCCTTGGCCCTGGAAAGCGGTCAGCCCCCGGCCCATTTGCAGGAGGTCCTGGCGGCAGGGAAGGACAAGAGAACCACTCAGCTTAGGGTTGTCATTGAGGCGGGAGAGTCCTTGCATCATGCAGGTCTTGGGAGTAAATCTCTAAAACTTATCATCATAGATTGCCTTGAAAAGGACCTCAAATGGCCGGAAATAAGGCAGGTCGTTCGGCACGTAAAGGCGAAACTCAAAGAGGGTCTTGACGGGATGACCATTAGAAAGAAGCTTTGGGTGTAACGCCAGGGAAATGTAAATCCCTGGCGCGAAGGTGAGATCCAATGAACTATCTTTGCTTAACGCGTATCTGTTTCCATTTA
>JABMQV010000639.1 GCA_013203065.1 Desulfobacteraceae bacterium
ATTTGATTTGACCTGAGATTCTGCTTGTTTTAACCTATGTAAATCCACTTGACATCATTTCAAAATAGTATCGTTTCCTAATGCAAACCCAGACAGGGGGAAAGCTATGGAAAAGACCACCTGGTTGCTGTTCATTACCCTCCTTGTTTTTTGCTTGAGCGGCGGCCTGGGGGACCCTGTTTCTATTTCGGCCCAGACGACCGACTCCTTACAGGTGATCAGCATCAAAGGCCGGTTTTTCGGTCCGAGAGGAAAATCCATACAGGAATACGACTATCTTGAACCAGGCCACAAGTACCGGCTCTTGCCTGAAACTGAAGTCCAGCTTTCCACTCTCGATGGCAAGAATATTTATGAAGCCGTTGGCCCCGGAGTCGTCTTCCTTGATTCCTCTGGATCGGTTTTATTAAACGGAAAGTTCCTTAAGCCCAAACCCCAAGAGAATTTACACCAGGATGTCAGTGCCGCCAGGATTCCCAGTCATGAGCTGGCGGGATTGCCGTTGCGGCGCCTTCAGGTGGTCCCGGATCAGGAAAAACGCTCTTCCATACATGAGGTGGACGGCTATGCCTATCTTGGGGAAAACACAACCCTTGGGCAGGCAAGAAAAGCAGCAATAGCCACTGCAAAGCGGCAGGCCCTTGAGATGGCCAGGACCCGCATCGAATCCAATACACTGGTTAGAGAAGGGATACTGGAATACGACCTGATACAAAGCGGTACAGAAGGTTATGTCACCGTTTTGGAACAAAAAGACCATGGGCTTAAAGGTAACCGGTATCACGTCTGGATCAGGGCAGAGGTGGAATATGGGCTTAAACCGACAGGAAAACAGCCGGATTCAAGCCAGATCCTGTCCCCTGAAGCACCGTTGACCGTGAAGGTCTGGACACCGCAAAAGCGATACCGGAAGGGTCAAAAGGTTGTGGTCCATATCAGCGGCAACCGTGATTTTTATGCCAGGATCGTGAACGTGGATTCAGAGGGGACCATCACCCAGATTCTCCCCAACGACTACAGGAGCAACCTCCATTTTGAGGGTGGATTTGAAACCAGTGGAGAAGGCTGTTTCAGAAGCGAAGACCTTTACAAACTCCCTCGGGATGAAGTTCGTGAAGATTCCCTCGGGGAGTTTTATGATGGGGAGCGGGATCAGCGCCTCGGAGGTAGAGAGTCAATATGGAGGGGAGGAAAAATGGTATAAAGACGAACACCCCCAGCATCGGGTAACCATCAGCAAGCCTTTTTATATGCAGGCGAAGCGCGAGGACCTGCCAGCGTGCCGGAGCGTCCGACGCAAATCCTCGTTTCTTCTCGTTCCCACACTCCGTGGCCCCCCTTGTTCCCAATCCCGCCGGCGGGACCAGCTTGGAAACCCGATCGTGCTGAGGGATTATGCCTGGTATTGGAATAAACAATCCCACTTTCGATTTCTTTCATTGGCAACTGAAATTAGTTGCAACTTAGGCGTGTATATGTTATATTCTTCCTGGAAAAGGAGGGTGGATGGGTCGAAAAGAAAAATTATTCGCAAGGTTGCGACAAAGGCCAAAGGACTTCACATGGGATGAGCTGACAAGCTTGCTAAAGACTATGGGATATGTACAGAGAAAAACTGGGAAAACAGGAGGCTCAAGGAGGAGATTTGTCCACCCCACAGCTCCTACCATTGCACTGCACAAACCTCACCCCAACCGTATTGTGAAAATGTATGTGATTAATGATATCTTGGAACTCCTTAGAAGAGAGGGAATGATATGAAAGATATGATGGCATATAAAGGATACTATGGCTCAGTACACTATAGTGATGAAGATCAGATATTTCATGGAAAAGTTGAATTTATCCGAAGTCTTGTTAGCTATGAAGGTACGGATGTCAGCAGTTTACGCACGGCATTTGAAGAAGCTGTTGATGACTATCTAATACTATGTGAAGCGGAGAGCAAAGAGCCCGATATGCCCTTCAAGGGAAGTTTTAATGTTCGCACAGGAACTGATTTGCATCGAAGAGCCGTGCTTTTTGCAAAATCTAAAGGTACAAATCTTAATTCAATTATTACAGATGCATTGGAGAAGTATTTGTCTACTATCGAAGGCGCTTAACCTCCCCATGAACCAGACGGGAGAGGGAAATAGGGGAGAGTGCAGGGCATGATGCCCTGTAGGGAGCAAATCAAAGCGACGTCCTTTGGGCATCGATTTTTTGTTGAGGGATTTTTCGAGGTTTACACATTTTGGGAACTCTGGCATGAAGCGGATCTTGAAGTTTACCATTTGGCTTTTCTCGATTGTAGTCTTTCTAGGCGTTTGTACTGTCGCCTATTTCTGGTATGTCTGGTCCAGCAATCTTCCCTACATAGGCTCCATGAAAGAATACCGACCCCCAATTATTACCGAGATATACAGTGATGACGGGGAAGTGATCGGGAGGTTCTGGGAGGAGAAGAGAATTGTTGTTCCCCTGGATGGGCTGCCAAAACACCTCACCCAGGCCTTTATCGCAGCGGAGGATTCCCGGTTTTTTGAACATGAAGGAGTGGACATTCAGGGGATAATCAGGGCAC
>JABMQV010000640.1 GCA_013203065.1 Desulfobacteraceae bacterium
ATCGTCTTAAAAAAAGGGGTTCAATCCTTGATGGCCGTTCCGCTTGAGATCACCCGTTTTTACCCCCGCGAACGGGACACCTTCGGGGTGATACAGATCTACTACGAGGAGAAAGGGCGAGATTTCAAGCCATTGGAGATACAAATGGCCAACCTCATGGCCAAGCGGCTCAGTTTTGTCATCGCCCGGAAAAAGATCATATCCCTTCACAGGTCACAGGAAAAGAAAGAGGCAATTGTCCGGCACATTTTCCGGAAACTGGGGACGCGAGGGGGGGTCAAGATAAAGGAGGTCTTTGATCACGTGGTCCCGGATCTTGCCGAAATGGTCAACCTTCAAAGCGGGGCCCTTTTCTCGGTTACAAAGGACCTCAGGGAGGTCATTATTGAGGCAGGTTACCCGGAGACAGGAGGGTATCACAACGTTGGGAAGAGTTACCCCGTTGACAAGGAACCCGTGTTTAGCCTGGTTCTGGTTTTGGGGGAATACAGTGGGGATTCCGTCTATGAGGTAGTAACCCCAAATTATATCCTGGTTGTGGACCCCCAGAGAAGCGGGCTCTTATCAGCAGATCTTAAGGAGTTCGCCGCGCTCCATAACATCAATTCCATACTCTATGTCCCGCTTCACGTGGAGGGGGAGGTCAGCCATTTCATGACCTTTGACGCGCTGGATCACAGATTGCGATACAGCGAAGATGAGATTAATATATTCCTGTTCCTGGGGAGAGAATTAATGAAGGCCCGGAAGATGGAGCGGTTGGATGATGCGCTCCACGATTTCAAGAACCCGGCCATTGCAACGGCAGGTTTTGCCAGAAGGCTAAAGCAATTGCTTCTGGAGAAGGGGGATGAGGGTTCCCGGGAACAGATCCATAAATACCTGGATATCCTGGTGGAAGAGACCACCCGTCTGCAGGAACTGGCCTTGGGTATTTACCGGGTCGGTGAAGAACAGGTGGTAAACCTGACAACGGTCCTCAGGAGGAGGTTTGAGATAAACAGAGAGGCGATCCGGGAGCAGCTCAAACAGAATATTACCTTGAAGGAAGGGCCTTTTGATTCAGAACTCACTATCAGGTGCCACCTCATCCATGCAGAGCGGGTATTTGACAATCTGCTAAACAATGCCACAAAGGCGATCCCGCTAAAGGGAGGTGTCCTTGCTATTCGTACCTATGCGGATGAGGAATGGGCCTGTGCCGAGATCAGGAATACAGGGCATATCTCACAGGAGGATCGTTTGAAGATCCTGGAAGGGGAGGGCCAGGGACGGGGACTCTATATTATCCACCGGATCATGAGCCTGTTGAGGGGAAAGATAGAAATCAAAAGAGGCAAGGAAGATACAACATTTGTTGTGTGGTTTCCTCGATATCCGAACTGATAACTAACCCCCGCCGATATGGGGCAGGAAGGCGATCCTATCGTCAGCCATGAGCACCTGATCCATGTGGGAGACCTTATCGTTTACGCTCACCAGCACGTCTTTTTCACTCAATCGCAGAGCCGGAAAGCACCCCCTTACATACGATATGACATCCCTGACGCAAGCGTCCTTTTGTAAGGGAACCTGGATCTCACGGGTACTGGTCAGAGCCCGGTGGACCCCGTAAAATTTGACCGATACGACCATAACCACAGAATTCACTCATTCGACAGGAATTGCATTTTTCAATCACTAGCCTGACAAAGGCCTTTATCCCCCCACCGGTTTACAGGCCTCAAGTAAGTTCTGCGATTTTTCGTCCAAGAGGCCGAATTTTTTAAGAGTGTCAGGCAGCGGGACACCGTCAGCGCTGTACCCCTTCTCTTTGTAAACAGCGTCGCAGAGTCGCTCATAGGCCTCTTTTCGAAGTTTCGTGATCAGGGAGTGTTTGTCGGCCGGGTCGTCCGGGATCTGTCCCTCCCCCAGTTGATCCGTCAGCCAGGCATCATAATAATCCGATCTGTCCTCGTATTCATTAAGAAAGGCAGGCCCCATGGCCCTGAGCGGGATCTGGTCGCTGGATCTGGACCCCTTGCCGTTTCGCAGGTTGATCAGTTTTTGGAGAAGATACAGACGTTCCGAGTCATCCAGGACATCCTGGAGTGTCTTGTTTGACCCTGTGGTGGCGTTGAGATACTGCACATAGTAGGCAAGGGTCGGCAGGTTTTGGGCTGGGTTTTCCGTTGAGGCCGCTTCCGGGTGCCTCACATCAATCCAGGGGAGTTTGCAGAGACCCACGGCATTAAACCAGGTGCGGATCAGGGGAAACCATTTCAGGGCCCGGGCCTTTTTCTCAAAGGTGGGGAGTTCCTTATGGACCTGATCGATAAAAATGAGCCAGGCCTCGTCATGTTGAGGGCCCTTGAGGGCAAATCCGTACCCTCCCTGCTGGGCCAGTGACTCTTTTGTGATGTACATGGAGAACTCGAGGCCCTTTGTCTCCATGGCGAACTTGTTGAGTTCCAGGGTGACTTCATCCACAGGCCGGCCCGTATTCCTGACATACCGGTCTGCCACCCAGGCCTTGGCACGACGTACCCCCTGCGAACATATCTTGCCAAAACCCTCCCCAATGGCGGTTTCGTGGAGTAGTCGAATGGCACCTTCCCGGTTCCCCCACGTCAATTTGTATCCTATCTCCGTCTCTGAAAGATAACCGCGCTGAACACATTCCATCAGGAATGATGTAGTGACTCCCAGTGAAATGGTATCCAGACCATATTGATCACAATACCAGTTATATTCCATGATGAATTGTGGATCAAAGATCCCCATGCAGGTAACTGCCGCGGCAGTTTCATATTCGGGTCCGTCGATTCCGGCCTTTTCACCCGCTCGAGGGCCATATTGGAGCAGGATATCCTCTGCCCCTTTGGCACACGCGAGATTACAGCCTTTGTAACAACCGTCGGGTATTTTCTTGGCGAAATAGCGAGCCAGGAAGACATCGGCAAAGATTGCCTTGGAATCCGGGTGCTGGCCGTACTGGTAATTGTTTACCGGCAGGATGTGGTATTTGTCCATATACTCTATCAGAACGGGCGTTCCCCAACTGGCGAGGCGGAGCTGCTGGGGATCCACCTGGCTCACCACTTTTTTCAGGCTGGCCCCTGCCTCCTTGACACCTTTCGCATCAACGGGTTGGTTGGCGCCTATCCTTGGCAGGCTTGAACGGACCGTGACGGCCTTGAGGCCTTTGGTTCGCATCACCGTACCGGTACCCCCCCTGCCTGCCTGTTTGGATCGTATCCTTTTCCTGCGTCTGTCGTAAAAAAGGCTGTTTACGATCCCGAACCTGGCATTTAATGCCCCGAGGCCCGCGGTTACGGCCGCCATATTTTCGTCAAATTCCCCGTTGTTGAGGTGTTTCAGAAGTGCCTCCCCGTATGAAAGGGCGCCGTCGTCCGTCTCTTCACCAAAAGAGGGGGCCTCAGCGAGCTGGATGATGCCCCTGTCGGAGTCTACGGTGAGGACGACATCTTTCCGGGAGATGCCGGAGATTGCCAGGGCATCAAACCCGCAGAGTTTTAGCAGGGGGGCGAAATGCCCCCCGATATTGGAATCCACAAACGTGTCTGTGAGGGGCGAGATGGTGCCCACGATAAACTTGCCGCTCCCCGGGAATCTGGGTTCATTGCCCAATGGACCGCCGGCCATGACCAGGAGGTTCTCAGGGCTATCATAACGGGTGTTTTCGGAGGTCTCGTCCCAGATCAATTTCAGTGCGTATCCCCGGCCGCCTGTGAACCTGTCCTTGAAATCGGGCGGCAGGTTCAATTGGGATATTGTGTAGGACTCCAAATCCACCCTGAGGATATGATCTGTGTATCCCGCTTTTATGGATGGGGGCTGATACTCGAGGAAAGTTATCACTTTCATTTTTTTTTGCTCCACTATTTGTTTTCGACCATCTGTCCCTTGGTTCGTCAACCAGGTGGGACAAGGCCCCAGATCGCTCAAAATTTTCTGGAAAGGGCCAAAACCGAGAACGAATATAGGGGAAATGAAGGGATTGTCAAGCAATTTAACATTTTCCGGCCCTTTCA
>JABMQV010000641.1 GCA_013203065.1 Desulfobacteraceae bacterium
AGCGGTTGGATCGATGGCAAGAAGATCCGTATCGTGTTGGAAGACGGAAAGGCTGATCCAAAGATTTCTCTGGCGGCCATGAACAAGCTGGTCAGCATTGATAAGGTCCCCATTGTAGAGACCCTGGTATCCCCTGTGGTGCTGACCACAGGCCCCGTCGCTCAGAAGAATGGCGTGGTCCTGGTGAACACCGCCGGACAGAACCCCAACATCCGGAAGCTCGGCAGCTTCATCTTCAGCTTGAATCCGCTGGCCGATTCCGTGATGACGGAGGCGATCAAATACGCTGCCAAAGGGATGGGAGCGAAGACGGTAGCCATTATTCACGTCAACAACGATTACGGCCGTGGGGTTGCAGCGACCTTTAAGAAGATTTTTGAGGGGAAATACGGTGGAAAGGTGGTTGCTACCGAGATCATTGACATGGGTGAGACAGATTTCTCCACACACCTGGCCAAGATCAAATTTGCTAACGCCGACATGATTTTCATGGTTGCCCATGAAGCCGAGCTGGGGTATGCCCTCAAAAAGGCCAAGCAGATCGGGTTGAAAACGCCTTTCCTATGCACTCCGGGAATGATTGCCCCCATGACCCTCGAGATTGCCGGCGATGCGGCAGAGGGCGTTAGGGGCCCATTTTACGTTTACGACCCCTATAACGGCACAGAACTTATGAAGTCCTTTGGGAGGCGGTACAAGGAAAAGTTCGGCGTTTTGCCCAGCGCCTATCCAGCCTACTCGTACGACTCAGTGATGCTTTACGCCGCGGCCCTGAGGAGTGGCGCCAGGACAGGCGCAGAGATCAGAGACTTCTACCATTCCTTGAAGGACTATGAGGGTGTGTCCGGGCCTGTAAGCTTTGGTAAGGACGGGATCAGCCTGACGCCACCGGCAATCCGCGAGATCCGCGGCGGCAAAGAGGTCGATGTGAAATGGAAATGAAAAACTTTTGAGGTTGAGTATCCTTGGGCCGCAGATTACCTCTGCGGCCCCATAACGGCACAGAACGCATGAAGGCCCATGGCCAGCGGCACAAGGATCGCTTCGACGTTCTGCCCGCTAACCCCGCAGATCGTTCGTACAATTCCGTTATGCTTTACGCCGCGGCTCTGAGGAACAGCGTCAGCACACCCGCACAGATCAGAGGCTTCTCCTATTCCTTGAAGGAGTTTGATTGTGTATGTGGGCCCGTGACCTTTGATAAGGACGGGATCACTGTGCAGAGGCCTGTAGTTCGTGATTGGGGTGGTCAGTCCGGTTTGATCAAATAAGGAACTTCCGGGGAAAAATTCATGGCCTACTGGCTCTTTCTTCAACTACTGCTTAACGGGATTGTGGCGGGAAGCATCTATGCTTTGTTGGGGATCAGTTTTACGGCAATCTTTGCCCCCACGAAAATCTTCCATTTCATGCACGCCAGCGTCTATCTATATGCAGGCTATTTTTTGTACCAGTTTGCAATGGGATGGGAATGGCCACTTTCTATCTCCATTCTTGTGGCGCTGTTGCTCGCGGGGATCATGGGTGTCCTCGCGGAGTTGGTGATCTACTCTCCCCTCCGGAGAATTGGCGCCGGCATGATGGAAATGCTTCTCAGTTCCTTCGGGGGTTACGTGGTGCTCCGGAACGTGATTTTACTAATCTGGAAGAGTGACCCAAGAAATGTACAAATTCCCGAGGTTTTGCATAAAGGGATCCCCATAGGGCTTCTCACTTTTACCCCCTTGGATATTATTGTGGTGATAACCTCTGGAGTCGCCCTTGCGGGCGTACTCATCTTCATGCGTCATACAAAGGTTGGGAAGGCCATGCGCGCTGTCGAGAACGACCCTGAGGGTGCGACCATCACGGGCATTCCCACCGAGCGGGTCCGGTTGGCAAGTTTTTTTCTCGGGTCCATCCTGGTGGCGGGTGCTGCGATCTTGTACGTGTTGGACAAGGGCCTACAGCCGACCATTGGTGTCGATGCTGTCCTTGTGGCTACGGTGGCCATGATTGTGGGAGGGGTGGGTTCGTATGGCGGTGCTGCCCTTGCGGGACTCATGTTGGGAGTGGTGGAGAATATCGGGATCTGGCAGATCCCTTCGGAGTGGAAAAGCTCCATCACCTTTGGCGTTTTGGTGGTGTTTATCCTGCTGCGGCCCAGGGGCTTTTTTGGCTACCGGAGAACTCGGTATGAGGAGTAGAACGTGAATTACCTTCTCTATGTGATCAGCCTGGTTGCGGTCTACGGGATTCTTACGGTTGCGTTGAACCTTGCCGTGGGGTGTACGGGTATCCTGTCTCTGGCGCAGGCGGCCTTTATGGGGATCGGGGCCTATGCCGCCGGCATTCTGCTCACGGAATGGGGCGTCAACTTCTTCTTTGCCCTCCCCGTGGGCATGGTCGTGGCCGGTCTTATGGGCGCGGGCCTGGCCTGGGCCACACTCCGTCTAAAAGGGGAGTATTATGTGATCGCCTCTTTTGGCTTTCAGATCATCATCTACTACATCCTCCTCAACTGGATCGGTCTCACGAAAGGGCCCTTTGGTATTCGCGAAATTCCCCCTCCACAAATCTTTGGGTTTCATTTTGCGAGTCCACTTAGATATGCCATCTTTACTGTGGGATTCCTGGCGATCTGCGTATGGGTGGCCAGGCGCCTGGGAGAGTCGCCTTACGGTAAGGTCCTTCGAGCCATCCGGGAGGACGACATCGCGGTGGCCTCTATCGGCAAAAACGTGAACCGGTATAAGATTGTCATTTTCACGGTTAGTGCTATGCTCGCCAGTATAGGCGGCGCGCTCTACGCATGCCTGATTACCTATATTGATCCTTTCACTTTTACTATCCACGAATCGATTTTTATTCTGGCGCTGGTCATTATCGGGGGGGCCGGAAATGTTTATGGGTCAGTGGTCGGAG
>JABMQV010000642.1 GCA_013203065.1 Desulfobacteraceae bacterium
GGGTGTAAATCACAGCCGTTGGTAAATGATATTCATCCACCTCTCATCAAGCGAGGAGTTGATCGTATCGGGAGTAGTGGTCTGTATTTGTAGTTTTTAAACTCATTTTGCCATTTTATTTATGCAACTAAGGGGTGAAAAAGGTTCACATCAGGCTGGTCATTTATGTATAATGCCCTTGACTTTTGTGAATCTTGTGGAGGCCTATGCGGTGTTCATTCGCTGGGCAGGATCAAAGGAGGAGAAAAATTGATTTCACATGACCGCATTTCAGCGATTCAAGAGGGATTGGCACTGAAGCAAATAGACGTGGCATGCGTTTTGAAGCCGCACAATATATTGTATTTTGCGGGATATGCCTCGGTGTGCTCAGGGGTCTTGATCTTTCCCGACCGTGAACCTGTTTTTTGTACCCTGTGGCTCGATGCCCCGGAAGCCAAAGAGGTATGCACCATGAGCCAGGTAACGGGTTATGTGTTTCCGCGCGAAAGCCTGGTGGGAAAAATGATCCAGGTGATTAAGAAGACAATCCCCCACGCAAAAAACATCGGTGTGGAAAAAGACTTCATGTTGTTGAGGGATTACGAAATGCTCTCAAGCGAATTTCCTGATGCAGAATTTGTACACATAACCCCGGCCATAGACCGGCTGCGTGCCATCAAGTCAGAGGGAGAGATCAAAATGATCCGGAGATCTGCATCGATTGCAGACAAGGCCATGGAGGCGGCACTGACGGCGGTCAAACCGGGTGTGACGGAGATAGAGGTGGCTGCGGAGGCCGAATACGTCATGCGGAAACTGGGCTCGGAAAAACCGGCCTTCTCCACATTTGTGGCCTCCGGGAACCGAACCCTGCTGGCCCATCCCATTGCAACCCGGCGTAAGATCGAACCTGGCGACCCTGTGGTCATTGATCTGGGGGCGACCTGGGAAGGCTACGCATCCGACATCTGTCGTACCACCTTTGCCGGGGAACCTACCACCCAACAGATCATGTACCTCCGGTTGATAGTACGGGCTCAAAAGGCTGCCGTCTCAGTCCTCCGGGATGGTGCTATATCGGGTGAGGCGTACGATGCAGCCTATAAGGTGTTCCAGGAACAGGACCTGGGGAAATTTCTGCCTGACGATATAGGATATGGCGTGGGCCTGAGGCAGTCAGAGTTGTTTCCCGTCATCGAAAAAGGCAGTCCCACTGTACTGAAGGAAAATATGGTCGTTGCCCTTCTCCAAACCACCTCGTTTTCCAAAAAGACAGGTGGCCTGAGAGTGGAAGACATATTCAGGGTGACCCGCTCCGGATGCGAAAGGATCACCGGCCATGTGCAACCCCTCTATGACTAGATTCTTACGTATCAAGTCTGATTTTCCATCTCCTGCAATTCACAATTCGTCGACAATCCAATGGGTTGTGACAAACCTCTTGGTTTCGGCGAGACCCTTCTGACACCTGAAACCTGTCGAAGATCCCGTTCAAGACGATGACACCTTATCGCTAATGAATCAACGGGATTAACCCACAAATCATCTTGGCATTTCGCGCCCACGGTACGATCTGAGACTCTGAATCCAACCTGACAACCCGTCTGTGCCATCTCACTTCCCCTTTAAAACCAAAAGGGTCAAACCTGGATACAATTTGTACCTTTATAGATTTCCATCCGCCTCCGCAGCGCCATCAACATCCACACTCTTTTGCGCGGGAAAGACGCAAGGATTTTACTGACCCTATAAAGGGTTGTGGTTCCGAGCAATATCTGATTACTGCCATAAGTGTTTATTTAAGTAATTTATGGTTATTATCAGTGCACATTATAGACAATATCGCCTTTAAAAAGAAATAACTTGACAATTCAAACCAATACAAACAATAAAGGCCCAGAGTTCTTAGGACATTCGAGAAATTGGAAGGGGCGCCAAAGAGTTTGTCAGGCATTTCAACAAAGGGGGATAGGATGGGAAGGTTTGTCAGGGGTGTTTTTTTGCTATTCACAATCATCACTTTCGTTTGGCCGGGAAATATTGCCGCTCAAGCGAAGAAAAAAAAGTCGGTAAATGAAAGGATCCTGGAAATCCTTATCGAAAAAAACATCATTACAAGGCCTCAATATGAGGATTTGCTAAAACAAGCAAAAGAGGAAGAATCTGCTTCAAAAAAAGAGGCAGCAAAAGAAAAAGAGGCGACAGAAAAAAAGAAGGTGGCCAAGAAAGAGGAGGAAAAGAAGAAGCCCAAGGTAACCGCAGGGTTCA
>JABMQV010000072.1 GCA_013203065.1 Desulfobacteraceae bacterium
GATAATGGTCTTCCTCACAAATGGATTAGATTACCAGAAATATGGGAAAATGCAAGCATATTTGACAGGATAGGGCTTGACGACCCATTTTTTTTATGATAGGCAGATTTCTTATTTTTGAAAAAGCTAAGGAATTTAGCTTCTTGCTTATAGACGCGGAAGGGATTTTGTCCCTTAACCGACAAAAACCAATAGAAGGAGGATTGGATAGATGGCTTACAATGCAGTAGAAATGGCCGACTGGCAGATCTCCGAGGCAGCAGAAGAGAATATGCCATCACCGGAGGAA
The DNA here is from genome assembly GCA_013203065.1 of Desulfobacteraceae bacterium. The sequence continues at coordinate 290 of JABMQV010000072.1, forward strand.
TGGAGAGATAAACTGGGTCTCGAGAGAGGGGAAATACTCCCTATGGGCAGGTTGTCCAAACTTGATTTTCTCAAAATCATGAACCGCCTGGGTGATAAACCTGATGGAAAGTACATCGAGGTAACTGCCATCACACCGACCCCGTTAGGAGAAGGGAAAACCACCACCACGATGGGCCTCCTGGAGGGTTTGGGTAAGCGGGGCAGAAATGTGGGCGGCTGTATCCGTCAACCTTCCGGTGGGCCTACCATGAATATCAAGGGCAGCGCAGGCGGCGGCGGTAATGCAACGATCATTCCGCTCACCGAATTTTCCACTGGCCTTACAGGCGATATCAATGACATCATGAATGCCCATAACCTGGCCATGGTAGCGCTCACAGCCAGGATGCAGCATGAACGTAATTATAACGATGAACAACTGGCCCGGCTTACTGGGATGCGCCGCATGGAGATCGACCCAACCCGCGTTGAAATGGGGTGGATCATGGATCTTTGCGCACAGAGCCTGAGGAATATCGTCATCGGACTGGGCGGCCGTATGGATGGTTTCACAATGGAGTCAAGATTTGGGATCGCTGTCTCATCGGAGCTGATGGCGATTCTTTCTATTGTAAGAGATCTCGCTGACCTGCGCGAAAGATTAGACAATATTACCCTGGCCTTTGATAAACGCGGGAATGTGGTGACAACCGGAGATCTCGAGGTCGGAGGCGCCATGACCGCCTGGATGCGCAATACAATCAATCCCACATTATGTTGTACGGCGGAACATCAGCCATGTATGGTACACGCTGGCCCCTTTGCCAATATTGCTGTGGGACAGTCTTCCATTATTGCCGACCGGGTCGGTCTCAAGCTCTTTGATTATCATGTAACCGAGAGTGGTTTCGGTTGCGACATTGGCTTTGAAAAGTTCTGGAACGTCAAATGCCGATACAGCGGCCTGAAACCACACGTTTCCGTCGTCACCAGCACGGTTCGGGCACTGAAAATGCATGGTGGCGGCCCGAAAGTAGTGGCAGGCCTGCCCCTTGACGATACATATACCAAGGAGAACCTGGAGCTCCTTGAGAAGGGTATATCTAACCTGACGCACAACATCGGCATTGTCAGGCGGTCTGGTATCACCCCCGTGGTCTGCATTAACCGTTTCCATACAGATACCGATGCAGAGGTCCAAATGATCAGAAAGGCCGCCGAGGAAGCCGGAGCACGCTGCGCCGAATCCACTCATTGGGCGGACGGGGGCGATGGGGCCGTAGAGCTCGCCGACGCGGTCATGGAGGCCTGCGAAGAGGAATCAGATTTCAACTTCCTCTATCCTATTGAGATGAAACTCCGGGACCGGGTGGAGCTGGTTGCAAAAGAGGTCTATGGCGCCGACGGCGTTTCCTGGACCCCGGATGCCGAAGCCAAGGCCAAGATGCTCGAGGGGGATTCCGAATATAATGATTACGCCACCATGATGGTGAAAACCCACCTCAGCCTCACTCATGACGCGGGGTTGAAAGGTGTGCCAAAAGGATGGACACTCCCCATCCGGGACGTGTTGATCTATTCAGGGGCAAAGTTCCTCTGCCCCTGCGCCGGAACCATCAGCTTGATGCCGGGCACCAGCTCCAACCCCGCCTTCAGGAGGGTGGATGTGGACACCGCCACCGGAAAGGTAACCGGGCTGTTCTAAGCAGAAGAGACGCAAGATAGACCATAAAGCAGAAAGGAGGGCCGCGATGGCCCTCCTTTTTTTCTTTTCACCCGCTGACCTACCTGAATTTGCCTTGATTGTCTCGTTTCATCGGTCTGATCAAAAATAGAAAGTTGTAACTTCGTAACTCATTAAGCCCCGAGGAAATAACCGTGGGATTCTCAAGGGGGGTTCTCAGAGGTTGACATGAATCCCCCCATGTAGTTTCTTAAAAGACATGAAATTCATGGCTGATCTACACATCCATTCTCGATTTTCAAGGGCTACCGCCAAGGACCTCGACCCGGAGCACCTCACCCTTTGGGCTCAGAAAAAGGGAATCACCGTCATGGGGACAGGGGATTTTACCCATCCCGCCTGGGTCTCAGAACTAAAAGACAAACTGATCGAGGCAGAGGATGGTCTTTACCAGCTGAGACCTGATCTTCAAAAGCAGGTGGATGAAGCGGTGCCCCTTTCCTGCCTTGCACCCATCCGGTTTTTACTCTCAGGAGAAATAAGCTGTATCTACAAAAAAAATGGAATGACCAGAAAGATCCATCACCTGATCCTGATGCCCGACATGGCATCCGTTCTCAGATTCAACGAAAGACTGGAACGAATCGGCAATATTACCTCCGATGGCAGGCCTATCCTCGGGCTCGATTCAAGAGATTTATTGGAGATCGCCCTTGAGGCAAGCGAGAAGGCCTTTCTCATCCCCGCCCATATCTGGACCCCCTGGTTTTCTCTCTTTGGATCCAAGTCCGGTTTTGATGACCTGGAGGAATGCTTCCAAGACCTTACCGGCCACATCCATGCCCTGGAGACCGGTCTATCCTCCGATCCCCCCATGAACCGGCTCCTTTCAGCGTTGGATAGCTATGTCCTGATTTCAAACTCCGATGCCCACTCCCCTGGGAAAACAGGACGGGAGGCCAATATCTTTGACACAGGGCTTGATTATACCCAGATGATCCAGGCCATGACCACCGGCCGGGGGTTTATGGGAACCATTGAATTCTTCCCGGAAGAGGGCAAATACCACCTGGACGGTCACCGCAAATGCCAGATCCGGTTCCAACCCACGGAGACCGTTGACCACAATGGTCTCTGTCCCCAATGCGGAAAACCCCTTACAGTCGGCGTCCTCCACAGGGTGCATGAACTCTCCAACCGTGAGCACCCCAGGCTCTCGAAAATTTTTTTTAGCCTCATTCCTCTGACCGAAATCCTATCAGAACTATTAAGCGTGGGGCCTGCAACCAAGAAGGTCACATCATTTTATGAGAAAATCCTTGCGGAACTCGGGCCGGAGCTAAAGATCCTCCTTGATTGCCCCTTGGACGAAATCAAGGCCTCGGGGGGCCCCATCCTCTCAGAGGCCGTCCACCGAATGCGCCGACAACAGGTGATCCGGGAGGAGGGCTACGATGGCCAATTCGGAATAATCCGACTCTTCCATGATTCAGAGAAACACGCCATCGCAGGACAAACCGCCTTGTTCGGGAACGTCCCGGAAAAACCCTCCCGGCAAACAAAGACGAGTCGTCCCAAAAGGAAGGCCCTGAAAAAACAAGCGGGGGGCACACCCCAAAACCACCACTCCCCCGGAGAACCGATCCTTGACCCCCTCAACCAGCGGCAAAGATCAGCCGTCCTCCACCAGGGGAGCAACCTCCTGATAGTGGCCGGTCCCGGCACAGGCAAGACCATGACATTGACCCACCGGATCGCACATCTGATCCGAACCGGCATCGCCTTACCGGGACAGATCCTGGCCCTTACCTTCACTAGGAAAGCCGCAAGAGAAATGGCGCAAAGGATCACCACACTCCTCCAAGACAGGGAACCTGCCCGACCGTGTAAGAACCCGGGAGGAACCAACAAAATCAGCCGGCCCACCGTGGCAACCTTTCACGGGTTCTGTATGGAAACTCTTAGAAGACATGGCCACACGACAGACCTTCCGCCTGATTTCACCCTTTGCTCGGAATGGGATTCAGCCAATCTTGCCCGTGAGATCCTCGCCGAACAGGGGATCGGCAAAAGGTCCTTGGGGAAGTTCTTGAGGCAGCTCACCACCCTGAGGATTGCGTCCGTATGGGGGCCGGCAGATGGAGTTCTTGA
>JABMQV010000643.1 GCA_013203065.1 Desulfobacteraceae bacterium
ACAACATCGAACCATTGCCAGGTTCGAACCGTGCATAAGCCTTCTGTCTCACATCGGCCAATATTATGCAACACTGGAAAATGTAATCTTCTCAATTTTGAGGTCCCGGTTCAATTTGCTTGCCAATAATATAGAAATCTTGCATATCCATACCCATACCTAATACCAATAGATCTGCTGAATTGTTTTTCAAGGAATCATCCGCTTTTATGGGCTCATATTTAGCACACATTCCGGGGAGAAGCCTTTCCGAAACCCCGATTTAAACAAGTTATTCCGTTTGGCATGGTTCACTTCTTCCAACCAAGAATGTGGAATACTCGGCTATTTTCCTTTCCCAATTTTGTTAGAGCTTTCTCTCTTTTTAATGATTACCAGCAAGACCGCCCTGAGAAACATGAAAATATGAAGGCATGAAGGTAAACTGGCAGAAACACCCATAATGGCGCCAAAATAAATGTTGTTCCGATTGGCCCATGGGTTAGCGAGTGCTTCTTTTACCACCTGCATGTAATAACTGCTGCGGTCAGATAGGGCCATTGTGGATTCAGGTGCCCTCTCTTTGACCTTTGGCTTTCTACTTTCAGGTTTTCTCTTCTTGGTTTTCTTGACTTCAGTCTTTCTTTTCTCAAGTTTCTTGACTTCGAGTCTTTTTTTCTGAGGGCTCTTGGTTATAGGCTTTTTGGTTTGAATCTGGACAGGGGCTTGAGGCGGCGACTTTGCATCTAAATAACCCACAACCCAACCAGAGAGTGAAAAAACAAATAGGACCCACATAGCCGCCAAAATGGCAATTAACAGATCAATGGAAAGATGGGCCGTGTATACAAAATTGTTTCGAGTGCGAAGGGCGTGACGAACAATAAAGATTGTCACAAAAAAAGAAAAGGCATCAAATACCGCTCCAAATAAAGCAACAGGGAATTGTATCTTGAAATAATGATATACTGCATTTCCTTGAACCAGTTCAGGAAAAGCAGTAAGCAGGGCCAGCCAGTAACAGCCAATATTGAGCAAGACAAAGAAAACGAACAGTGTTGGGAAAAAAGTAAGCAAAGGTCCCCGTTTTACGGAATAAAAATCCATTAAGCCTTTTAGGGAATCTCTCCATCTGTCAAAAACGGCATCCATAAGTCCCACGTACATTTAGATAGAGTTGGAACTAGAGTTTGCGGTCGGCAAACCACGAGTACTCAAAGCCTAAAGCGGACAGTCACCAAGGTCAATAAGCCAGCTTACATGGTAACCGCAAGGCTTCCCTGTTTCCGGAGCATGAGCTTGCGTCAACCCATTCTGGGCTGGCAAGCCGATGAGTAATGACTAACTTGCATGATCCTTCTGTCTCACATCGGCCAACACCATGCAAGACTGGAGAATCAATTGTTGCCAAGTTTTGAAGCTTTATGGCGTTTGGAAGTAGTGTTAACAAATAAACGCTTTCAAAATACTGATTGGTTATTCAATGGTTTTTCGGGCTTCTCTTATTCAACGCAGACAAATCATCCGGCATTCCGTCAGGCGTGGTAACAAGTACACCCTGATCACCTCCCTTTGGCCCAAGAGGCAAGACGGCAAGATCGTTTTTCCTGTCAATAAAAACATTTCTGTTTTTTCGATCAGCCCTGAAAGTGGCATGTGAAAAATTGGTGGCGTCCGGATCAGCATCCATGACCTTCACGGTGCCGGAACCCTCTTCCGCATCCGGGTTGACTTTCAGGATTAGGATTCCTGAATCCGGCAGGACGCGGTCAAATCCAATGGGTTGCCTATTTTCCACCAGGTAATAGTGACCCGATTGCAGGGGTATTTTAATAGCTAGGGTTTTCCCGTTCTCGGAAAGAGGTGAGAGGAATGTGCGTCGAGTTTCTCCAGGCTTTACAAAAAGCACCTGGTCCGGGAATATCCAACCCAATCTGACTTTTGTGAAGGAAGAGATACCTTGTGGGGGTTTTGTTCTTTCTATGAAATGTTGAGACATAATGTCCCAAGGTCCCATATAAATGGCATGATGCCTGAAGTTGGGAAGTCTGGAAGCGTCAGACTGACGCTCAAAGTCGTACAGTCACGGAACAAGCCGTTTATTCTTGTGTATACCTCCGAGAGCGTGGAAAAAATCATGGGCAAACATTCCCAAATGGGCATTTTCGGCCGCCACAAAGACGCCGCCGCGGAATGGTTTGCCGCCTTTTGACTCCATCGAAACATATCTGGCATTTTTTCTAACCCCTGAAAGCATGCCCGGATTGGCACAATAACAGATCATTCCGTAGCCCTTCCCCGGGGTTGTAAAGGCCCCGGGTATGACTAATATATGTTGGTATTGGGAAAAATCCACCTCTTTCTCAACGGCTGTCATGGAGTCCTCAATAAGCTTTTTGATCCTTGTTCTATCAACTTTAAAATTATGAGGACTAACCTTATACTTTTGAATCGGGTCGGGAAGCCTTATCCATCCTCTAAAATCGGCCTTCACCCATGCCAAACCATACGATTGCTCTTTTACATATTTATTAAGGCCTTGGACAACTTTTCTTCGAATTCGTTGTAGAGGAAAACTCGGCTCTGCGCCAGGAAACCTAACCGCTAAAATAAGCACGTGTTGTTCCCCTCTGGCCTGCTCAGACTGTAGTCCCAGAAACGGGTCTTCCTTGGCTGGCATTGTTCCGGGAATTGAGAAAAGATTTTCCTGATTCCCTTTAGTTTGCACCTGCTGGCATCCCAACATGAATATAACGAAAAATACGAAAAGAGAGCGCGTTAATCGGTTAATCGTTTTTCCCATCGTCCCACTCCTCTCCCCCTGGATCTTTGTTATTTTAAGAAATAAGGTTAAACAGCGCGACTTTCCCAAAATGATTAGCGCTTGCCTAACTTTGATGTAGACCGCCTAATTGCGATATTTGTAATACTGCCTTATGACATGCGAAATCGGGTTGGGCCGCAACTTCGGAGGTTAATGAACCATATGAGGGTAATGTTGCAAATTCGCCGGCTAATAATCTTCGCATTATTTGTATTGCCCAGGATTATGTTGTATGCAAAGCTAACTCTTATGTCGGCCATAATTAGTCGCAACTAGGAAATCAAATGTTAAAAAGGAGTCTATTCAAAGTTTCATATGCGAAGGTTCAAATTACGATTGTCCCAAAAACGCAACATTCTTGCATCATCATTCTGTCTCACATCTGGCAAAATTTAGCAAGACTGCCAGATCACTTGTTCCCAAATTTCGGGATCTTATGGGTCTTGGATAATAGGTCGTCTTAAAGTCGGTATCACATGTCATGTGCTGCTATCAAAAACAACGGCCTTTTTCACGTCAGTTCCCGCCGCCGCTGTTAACATGTCTTACATTCCACTGAGAAAGGAAGAATGCCTTGACTGTCCTCTTTCTCTCACTATGGAAGCACAATCTTTTCCAAGGCATACGTTCTTCGGTCATATTCCTTTTCAAGGGAGGAATAGTTATGGTATATTTTTTGTTCCTCTGTCCACACTATTGTTGTGTATCCCCCGACAGGATTTCCGTTTTCATCTGATTCAAAGTAAGTATATTCTCCACCTGTAGGTCCGTTAACAGGGTTTCTATACCAGATAGCCGTGTAAATTGCGTCTAACACAAATTCGTCGCCAGAGGCCTTATATTTCTTCCGTGTCTTGAATAGTCCTTCTCCGTCATAACCATACTCAGTTTTCCATGAATCATAGTCCGTACCGTCCCCCACAAAGACGACGGATTCAAGGTATCCCTCATCTGTTTTTGTGATATCGTACTGATACGTCTGGTCATAGGTTCCATCTCCGTTAGAATCCACGCTATAGGTTTGGGGAAAACCATCTGAATCGAACTCGACTTTTGACTGATACGTTAGCTGACCATCCTCATACTCCTTGTAATATTCATCAAAACCAAAACCACCATTACCTCTCAAAACATTCTTCTGCATTACTGACCGCCATTTCCATTCAAATTCCTTTATCCCGTTTGTATCGTATTCAATAGCCGTCCGAGTGATGAGAATTCCATATTTATTCCATTCGCTTAAGGATTCATAAGATCTTCTGGCATCTGAATTGTCTGTAGGGTCATCGCGATATTCAATATAGGAAGTTCTCAAATAAAGAGCTTTGTCATATATATAATCATAAGCACTATCGAAATTACCCTCGCCATCGTACCATAGGCGACGTGTAGGGAAGCCATTATCATCAAGTGTTTGGGTCCCTGTGTAAATAGTGACTCCAAGATCGTCTTTACCAGTCGCCTTTGTCCAATACAAATGGGCATTGTCACCATATTCATAGATATAGGCTTCAGATTTGTATGCTGACCGTTGCGCCAAAGCACCACGGGTTCCCGGTATAATGTCGTCTTCTGATGGGAGGAAGGGATGCCCAGAAAGTTTTTTGCGATTCATGCGGGCTGCTATGTTAGTGGTGGCGGAGCCAAAATCCTCGTAAAGCTGAGAGAGAGCTCTCAGATCATACACGGGACTAACATCATTATCACTTCCACAAGAGAGGAATAGGGGGGAGATGAATGCAACAAGAACAAATAAGATAAGTGCTACGTTTTTCATGAGATACCTCCATTTATTTGCAAGCCAAAAATTTGCAGCGTTAAAGGCAACATCTAGCCCTCATACATTATGCGCCATATCCAGATTATTCCCAGGGTCATATGGAATGTTGCTACGGTGTTGACAACTTGCATTAAGGTTCTGTCACATGTTGGGCAAACACATGCAAGGCTGGAAAACGAATTGTTCACAATGGGGAGATTCAACACTTCATCAAGCCTCAAAATAGAGAGAACGACTAATACCAGCCACAGACTTCCTTCCTTGAAGACCCTCTTTTGGCTTACCCCTAATCTTCCCTTGCTGTCTCAAACTTAGAATAATTTGCTTGATTGGTTCATATTCAAACTCTGTTTTCTTTTGAAGTGTGTTTATGTCAATTCCATCC
>JABMQV010000644.1 GCA_013203065.1 Desulfobacteraceae bacterium
ACCACCTGGCCGTCGGGAGTGGTCATCAATCCCAGACTCGTCCCGAGCGGGGTCGGGTGCACGACAACCGCACAGAAAGGCGGGGCCTTGATATGTCCAAGGCAGGGGTTGGGTCCGTGGAGGGGATCGCCGTTGGCACGGTCATAGCTGGTTTCGCCTTTTCCGAACTCGTGATCGGTTCCGCTGCGCACGTTCCGGTTATTCGCCCGTATTGTCTCGGCCAAGCCTTCAGGATCGACACCAATCTCGGCAGCCAGCTCCCGCAACGTATCGGCCGTCTTGAGATACCCACGGTTGATAAAAGGGCGAAGGAACGGCGTACGGGGGCGAATCATGCCCAGCCCGTACTTCCACACGAAGCGCCGGTCGCAGACGAGCGGGGTGGGGATGCAGGGTACGCGTCCATGCGCGCGAAACATGGCGCGCGTAAATTCGTGGTAGGAAACCGCCTCGTTGACGAACCTGTGGCCTTGGACGTTGACCGCGATCAACCCTGGTTTGGCGCGATCCAACACGATGTGGGGATAAACCGCCAGTGAACCGTCGGCGCGCGTGGCGACCGAACTGGGGAACCAGAGCCCGTTGTCTTCTCCCAGGGGTCCGAGTGCGGCCCCCAGCCGCTGCGCCAGGACGATGGTATCCCCGGTGCACCCTTCAAACGCTGTGGTGTATTGGGGCGTGGGTTCCGGAAGGAAGCGCCGCCGCCATTCGGGATTGGCGGGAAACCCGCCCCCTGCCAGCACGACACCCCGCCGGCCAGTGAACCGGTATTCGATTCCGTCTTGTTTCGCGGCCACCCCGCACACCCGTTCGTCCCGCGAGATCAAGCCGGAGACGGAGCACCCGAGGCGAACGGCGACGTTGCGGCCGAGCAGATTTTTGTAAAGCCAGGCCACAAGGGCATTGCCCAACACCAGACGGGTTCCGCGCCGGTGGCGAAGACGGTCCCGGGCATAACGCGCCACCAGCCGCACCCCCAGCGGCACCGCATCCCAGAATGCCCCGAATTTCAACAACCGGGCCACTTCCCCCCGGGTCACCATCATCCCGCCGAACAGCATCAACTCAGGGAGAGGCCATCCGATGTCATCGAAATGGCGGGCGAGGGTCCTGCCGTCGAAAGGCAGCGGTTCCAGGGGGCGCCAACCTTGGGCCACGCCCGGCAGTTCCTGCCGGTAGTCGGGTTGGGTGGGATAGGGCCGAAAGCGGATGCCGGCGTGGCGCTCCATGTACTGCAACATTTCGCTGCCGGCCGTGATAAACGTTTCCCGCATCGCTCGCGGCGCCTTCTCGCCCACGAGCGCATCCAGATAGCGACCGGCGGCATGCGCGTCGTCGGTGATGCCATGATGGCGCAGGTAGGAGTTATTCGGGATCCAGACCGTCCCGGACGAACGCGCGCTTGTTCCTCCCACCCGGGGGCTTTTCTCGATGAGCAGCGTCCGCTGACCCTCGATGGCCGCGACGAGCGCTGCCGTCAGCCCCCCAACCCCGCTGCCCAGCACAATGACGTCGTAGGTTTTTTCCCGGAGTCCGGCGGGTTGCCCCGCTTGGGCTGCAGTTTCGAGTGTGGTATGCGTCACTGCTCGCCTCCTTTCATGGACCGGGTTCCGACCCCAGGGATCATTCGTCGTCCGGCGGAGTCGTAACGACGAAGAAGGTGAGATCTCCGCAACCGGTGTTGTGGATCGCGTGTTCCACACCGGGCGGGATGAAAACAAAATCCCCCGGGCGAACGAGCGTTTTTTCGGCGTCCAGTTCCATCAGCCCCTCTCCTTCGATCACGTGGTAAACCTGTTCCTGCACCTTGTGCCGGTGAGGTTCCACATGGGACATGGGCTGATAGGTCGAAATCCGGAAATCCACCAGCCGCGAACCCGCAGTTTCCGGCCTCACGAGCATCTTGGAAATCGCTCCGGGGGAATGCCCGGGCGGGTTTTCCCACAGCACTTCGGCCATGTTTCGCACCACTGCCTTTTTCTGGTTGGACGGACGTGTCATCTCTGTCTCCTCTCCTTTTTTTGATCGTTAGTGTTTGAAGTTTTTAAACATTCGTATTTCGGATTTCGATATTCGTATTTACTATTATATGAGTGCCTGACCGGCGGAGCCTATCAGGTTCGCATCCCGATCTGCAGGGGTGAGAACAGTAGATCAAAAGACACTGTTTTCTCCTCGCTATTCACTTTCAGTATGGCTGAAATCAATCTTCCTGAATGAGTTCGGTCAAGACACCATGGGTGCTCTTGGGATTTAGAAAAGCCACCCTCTCATTTTCTCTTACTACGCGTGATTTCTTGTCAATCAGTTGGATGCCCTTCACCCCCAATTCTTTGAGGCACGCGTCAATATTCTCTACCTCGAAAGCAAGATGATGGATACCCTCGCCCCTCTTCCCCAAAAACTTCCCTGCAACACTCTCAGCATCCAGGGGTTGTATCAATTCAACCCTGAATTCTCCTATCGGCAGGAAGGCGATCTTCGCCCTGGCATGAGGAGATTCATAAACCAGGCTGGGCTCAATCCCGTATATGCCTTGGTAAAGCGCGAGTGCTTGATCAAGGTCTCGCACGACCATCCCTATATGGTGAAGTTTCTCTAACATGTCTTATTCCTCGCGTCGGAAAGAAGTTTACAGGGGGATAGTCCCATGTTTCTTTTTGGGTCTTATCTCTTTTTTCCCTCGTAGCCTCTCAAATGAGGTGATAAGAAAGGGGCGGATTTCTCTGGGCTCGATGATGACATCCACCCATCCCTTCTCCGCCGCCACATAGGGGGTTGCAAATTGTTCCCGATACAAGCGAATCTTTTCTTCCCGTACCGCCTCGGGGTTGTCCGCCTTTTGAATTTCCTCCCTGAAAATGATATTTGCGGCGCCCTCCGGTCCCATAATAGCAACCTCTGCTGTTGGCAACACCGCCGTCAGGTCTGTCCCGACGAGCTTACTGACTGCCATGCCGGACATTGCTCCCCCATAGATCTTTCGCGTCACAACAGAGATCCGGGGCACTGTGGCCTCGCAATAGGCATACAACATTTTTGCCCCGTGGCGGATGATGCCTTCGTATTCCTGTTGGGTTCCGGGGAGATACCCTGGACAATCTACAAAATTCACGATGGGAATCCCAAAGGCATCACAGAATCGAATAAAACGAGCCGCCTTCACCGAGGCATTAATATCCAGACATCCCGCAAAAACACGAGGTTGATTTGCAATCACTCCCACCGTGTAACCGTTCAACCTGGCAAAGCCAATGATAATATTCTTGGCAAATCCCTCCTGAACCTCAAAAAAGATTCGATCGTCCATCACCAGACCGATCAACGACTTCATGTCATAGGCCTTCCTGGGGTTTTCAGGAATCAGAGATTCAAGCGCCTCCTCGGTTCGGTCGATGGGATCATGGGTCGATTTGTAAGGGGGTGGCTCGTTGCTGTTGGAGGGGAGATAGCTCAGAAGTGTTTTAACCAGCTCAAGGCATTCATTTTCTCCTTCAGAGACAAAATGAGCAACCCCACTCCGGGTGTAGTGAACCTTTGCCCCCCCCAGTTCTTCAGGAGTTACCCGTTCTCCCGTGACCTCCTTGATCACCTGGGGCCCCGTAATATGCATCCGACTGACGCCATCCACCATAAACACAAAGTCACTCAGGGCTGGAGAGTAGACCGCCCCCCCGGCGCAAGGACCGAGTATTATGGAAATCTGTGGCACGATCCCGGATGCCAGGGTATTCTTGAAAAAAATGGAGCCGTAGTGCCCCAGGCCCTCCTGAATGCGGGCACCGCCGGAATCTATGAGCCCGATGATGGGACTCCCCGTCTGTATGCCCTTGTCCATTACCCGGCAGATTTTGTTGGCGTGTTTTTCCCCAAGAGACCCCCCCATTACCGTAAAATCCTGGGCGAACACATATACCCTTCTCCCATCCACGAGACCGGAGCCCGTGACCACCCCATCCCCATAGAACTTTCTTGCATCTTTGGCAAAGGCGGTATCCTGAGGCACGATGAACATGCCTCCTTCAGAAAAAGTCCCGGGATCAAGCAGCAGGTCGAGCCTCTCGCGCGCGGTGAGTTTGCCCTTCTGGTGCTGCTTTTGAATCCTCTTGGAGCCACCTCCCTGCCTGGCCTCTTCCCTTCTGGCTTTCAGAAGCTCTATCTTATCTTTGTTTGTCAGCACGTCATACCTCGGGTTGTAGGGTTTCTTGGTGGAATTGAACAATATCGTTGATGGTGGAACTGGGTCTGAAAACCTCGGCGATTCCCATCCCTTTCAAGGGACCTACATCTCTCTTGGGAATGATCCCCCCCACCAGGACTTGCTTGTCCCTGATATCT
>JABMQV010000645.1 GCA_013203065.1 Desulfobacteraceae bacterium
CCACAGCCAGGTATCTGTATGACGGAGCATTCGGCTGTGCTTCCAGATGGTAGACTGCTGCTCCACCCGGAAAGGGACCTTCCGGGCTGCCAATACAAAGTGGAGCAGGAAGGTAAGACCTATCATGGGCCCGCCCACCTGGGCCATATAGGTATCTTCAAAGAACCTGGCGATGGTATCCATTGCCCCGGCGCCCAGGTTTACACTTGCCACAAGGATCATGTGACTCCACATAAACAGGATCAGGCCGGCACCGGTCAGCATCTGAAGTCCGTCAAGATAGGCGGAAGCCCTGCTGGGAGCGCGGACATAAATGGTTGTATCAATAGCCATCCCTGAACCTCCTAATACAATTTTGGCCTCTTTCCGGCCAGAGGACCATGCGAACCCCAAACCGGCCTGGAAGGATTGTAAATTTTAAGACTTGAATACCCGAGTTCGGAGGGCGATAATATTACTTGGGCAACATCGTTGTCAAGCTGAACCAGTAGAAACTTTTGGGCGGCCACGCTCTTCTCCAGGGAAACGAGGACATTGGATAAGAAATGTCCACAGGAGGCTAACATCTTGAGTCAACAAAGCGTTAGAGAAAATATGGAATTCGTTTTCAAACCCATCGGAGTACTCAAAACTCCCTACAAGTCCAAAAGCGGTGTCCCCATCCAGGGCGGCTTTACCCCCGGCTCAGAAGGGGTGGCAGAGATTTTTGAGGAGTTTGAGGCAGGGCTTAAGGATATCGAGGGGTTTTCAAATCTTATCCTCATCTACGTATTCCATGGCTCCGTGGGCTATAAGCTTGTCTGCGAGCCCTATATGGAAGACCGGCTTCATGGCGTTTTCGCCATGCGTGCCCCAAATCGGCCCAACCCCATCGGATTTTCGGTCGTCCGGCTCCAAAGGCGGGAGGGAAGGACGCTTTATCTATCTGAACTGGACATGCTCGACAAGACCCCGATCCTGGATATCAAACCTTTTGTACCCAGATTTGATCACAGATCCGGCGCCCGGGTTGGATGGATGGAAAGAACCCTTCGGGAAGGGGACCATCGAAAGGTCTCGGATGATCGTTTTTGATTGGTTAAACTCGGTGTGAGGCTTCCAAACGGCCTTCATGTTTGGACAAGAGGGCCTATTTAGATCAATTTTTTTTCTTGACAGGGATATCCAATTTATCTATAGCTTTCGATCAAAAGTTTCCGCTGGTTTACCAAGGAAGCCGAGTGCCCCAAGCCATCGTGAAGGCACAGAAAACACCCTTTATCCAACTGCTTGCAGCCGGAGAAAATTCCCGTATGGATTTAGAAAATCTCCTGGTCGATAACAGATCCAATATCATCAGAAAGTGGCGTGAACTAATCCTTGCCTCTTACCCGGAAGGCACCCAACGGTTCCTGGCAAAAGAAAAGAGCCGGTTCGCAAACCCCGTAGGACATGTTATTAACACGGACATAGAGACCCTTTTCGACGAATTGGTCAAAGGTGAGGGTATTGATAAGATTTCCTCATGCCTTGATAACATTATTAGAATTAGAGCCGTCCAGGATTTCAAACCATCTCACGCCATCTCCTTTGTCCTCGGATTGAAAAAGGTCGTAAGAGAAGAGCTGGAGGGGAGCCCGGTAGAAAACGGGCTTTGGGATCAATTGCAGGCCTTTGAAACTAGAGTCGATGACGTAGTACTTCTGGCCTTTGACATCTTTTCGCAATGCCGTCAGAAGATTTGCGATATAAGGGTCAATGAGGTCAAAAATCAGGTAGGGAGATTGCTGGAAAGGGCCAATCTCGTTTGTGAGATCCCTGACAGTGAGGCCGGTCTTTAAAGTTCGCCATACGGCTTGTATGTGACACATTAAGCGAGGTAACGGTTTATGAATTTCATACTAGGCATCCTGATTTCCTCCATCGCAGTCACTATCGTAGTGCTTATCCCTTTATTAGGCGTTGGGGCATGGAATCTATATACCCTTTTTGGAATTGTTATCCCCTATGCGGCCATGGCAACGTTTTTTGTGGGGATCGTCGTCAAGGTAATCGGCTGGGGGCGATCACCCGTACCGTTCCGAATCCCCACCACCGCCGGCCAGCAGTGGACCCTCCCCTGGATCAAGCCAAACCCTGTGGATAATCCGAGAAATACGGCGGGGGCCGTCGTAAGGATGGTTTTTGAAATCCTCACCTTCCGCTCCCTCTTCAGAAACACCAGGCTCGAGTACAGACGGACCGAAGGAGGGCCAAAGCTCGACTATGAATGGGAGAAATGGCTCTGGCTCGCGGCCCTGGTCTTTCACTATTGTTTCCTGGTGATTTTTCTGAGGCACTTCAGGTTTTTCCTCGAGCCGGTCCCCGGGTTTGTGACCCTCCTTGAGACCCTTGACGGGTTTATGCAAATGGGTGTCTTGCCCTTCAATGGCCTGGGGCTACCCAGCGTCTATCTGACCGATATGCTGCTCATGCTGGCCCTAACCTACCTCTTGCTACGTAGAATTTACATCCATCAGGCACGCTACATCTCGCTTCCGGCCGATTACTTTCCATTGTTCCTGCTTCTGGCCCTGGGTACCACCGGTCTCCTGATGCGATATTTCCTCAGGGTGGACATCACTGCTGTAAAGGAACTGGTCATAGGGCTGTTCAGGTTCTCCCCCGACCCGAAGATACTGGGCGGGATCGGGGTGCTCTTCTATATCCACCTCTTTATCGTCTGTGTCTTGATCGCCTATTTTCCCTTTAGCAAATTGATGCATTTCGCGGGTATATTCCTCAGTCCCACCCGAAACCTCTCCAACAACAGCCGGTTTGTCAGGCATATGAACCCCTGGAATTATCCCGTTGCCACCCATACCTATGAGGAATATGAGGATGAATTCAGGGATGCTATGATAGAGGCCGGGCTTCCAGTAGAAAAAGGGGCTGAACCAACAGGAGAAACAGAAGAAGCAGAATCAGGAGAAAAGGAGTAACCATGGCAGACACACCAAAACCAGAACAACTGGGTAAGATTGATCATATGCCTCCTCTTTTTAGAGGGTGGATGAATGAGCCGGCCAAAATCACCCCGGGCATATACTGTTATGCCGGAAAACCCAAGAACCTCGAGTACGTGGGCATGCCAAACCCCCGGGAATGGAACCCGGTTGATGAGGATTGGAAACTGCCGGATAACTGGCAGGAAATCATCCTGGACGGGATCAGGGAAAGGCTTGAAAAGTTCCGCTCATTCAAGCTGTTCATGGACATCTGTGTCCGTTGCGGGGCATGTGCCGATAAATGTCATTTCTTCATCGGGTCCGGCGATCCAAAAAATATGCCTGTCATCAGGGCGGAACTGTTGAGATCCGTTTATCGGAAGAATTTTACCGTAGGGGGGAAAATCTTCGGCATCCTTGCGGGTGCAAGGGAACTGACTGAGGATGTGCTGAAAGAGCTGTGGTACTATCTTTACCAGTGCACGGAATGCCGCCGCTGCTCCCTCTTCTGCCCTTATGGTATTGATACGGCCGAAATCACCATGATGGGGAGGGAACTGACCAATCTGCTGGGGCTCAATATCGACTGGATTGCTGCACCTGTGGCCAACTGTTACCGGACCGGGAATCACCTGGGGATCCAACCCCATGCGTTCAAAGACATGATCGATTTTTTTGTGGAAGAAATTGAGGACGTCACCGGCATCCAGGTGGAACCCAGCTTTAACCGAAAGGGTGCCGAAATCCTTTTTATCACACCGTCCGGAGACGTCTTCGCCGACCCGGGGACCTACACCTGCATGGGGTATCTCTTGCTTTTCCACTATCTTCAGGAAATGGGACTGGATATAACCTGGAGCACTTATGCCTCTGAGGGTGGAAACTTTGGCTTCTTCACCTCCCACGAAATGGCAAAACGGCTTAATGCCAAGATGTATGCCGAGGCCAAGAGACTGGGAGTCAAGTGGATCTTGGGTGGGGAATGCGGACATATGTGGCGGGTACTCAATCAATATATGGATACATGGAACGGCCCTCCGGATTTCCTTGATGAACCGGTTTCCCCCATTACGGGAACAAAGTTCGAAAATGCAAAGACCACCAAGATGGTCCACATAACCGAGTTTACGGCCGACTTGATCAAAAACAATAAGCTGAAACTTGATCCCAGCCGCAATGATCACCATATCCTGACGTACCATGACTCGTGTAACACCTCCAGGGGCATGGGGCTCTTCGAAGAGCCAAGATATGTGATCAACAGTGTGTGCAACAATTTTTACGAAATGCCATTGGAAACCATCCGTGAACAGACATTCTGCTGCGGGAGTGGCGCCGGGCTAAACGCCGGTGAGAACATGGAGTTGAGGATGCGCGGTGGCCTGCCCAGGGCGAATGCAGTGAACCACGTCCACGAAAAACATGGGGTAAACATGATGGCCTGTATCTGTGCCATCGACCGGGCTGTTCTTACGGCCTCGATGGAGTACTGGGTGCCCGAGGTGAATGTCACCGGGGTTCA
>JABMQV010000646.1 GCA_013203065.1 Desulfobacteraceae bacterium
CACAGGGACCTTAACACTCTCCACAACCCTTGGTACCAGTGCAAGGGTCCCTATATCCAGTTTCCCTGTGGCGCCACCATTTTCGTAGCCTACCACCGTTATGATATCCGCTCCCATATCCTGGACCTTCAGGGCATACCTGACTCCCACGCACTTGTGAATCCATGTCAGGCCCGCCTCTTTGAAACGCGCACACAGATCTTCAGGGGCAGAATGCCCGGATGTCTCCACAATCTTCACACCCTTGTCCAACAAGACATCCAGGTAATCATTATTGTCAATTGGCCGCATTATAGGGAAGAGATTCAGGTTGACGGCAAAGGGCTTGTCAGTGAGCTCCAAGGTGCGGTCGAGGGCTTCCGCAAATTCCTCCCGACTCTTGTAAATGGCCGAAGCAAGGATACCGAGACCTCCTGCGTTGGAGATCGCCGCCGTGAATTCTGATTTCGAGATCCACATCATGGTGCCCCCGATGATAGGATACTCGATATTTAACATCTCTGTAATCCTGTTTTGGAACATGAAAAACCTCCTTTCTTTATTTACCACCCCCGATGGTCACAAGACATCAGGGTTGCCGGTTGTCAGATAAGTTGGTGCAGTTTTTGGAGCAGATCGGAGTATTCCTCCCCCCGGAAGCAGTACTGCAACTCAGTGAATCGCTCCCTGAGGGCCTTTACCCCTTCCACCACAGTGGCATCCTTTGTGATAACGTCACGGACCAGGTCGGCCAAGTCCCTGAAATCATCAGATCCCATGCCAAAGCGGGTCATTTCGGAGACCCCCATCCTCAAGGCCCCGGAGGCGGTAAACCCCTCCTCTCTCGGGCTCGCCTGGTAGTTGCAAATAATGTTGTTCGCCTCAAGCCGGTCGGCCATTTCCGGCCCGTGGCCATACCCGACCTCAACCACCACCTGGTGGGTCTGGGTAAAGTCGATGGTCGGATCACCGGCAACATCCAGACCGCAATCCTTTAGCGCCCTGGCGAATGCCTTTGCATTGGCGATGACCTTGGACTGGTATTCATCCTTGAAGTGATTCATCTCGTACATGGCCATCAGGAGCCCCAGGAGTGTCCCCAAATGGTGGTTGGAAACCGATCCCGGAAAAGTCCGCCGACCCAAGGCCTCCCACAGCTCATAACGCTTCTCGCCTTCTTCAAAAGAACTCCCCACGACACCCCGCTGGGTACCAAACAAAGTCTTATGGGTGGACCCGGTGACCAGGTCCGCCCCTTCGGCAAACGGCAGCTGGAAGTGGGGACCAACAAGCCCCAGCACATGGGCCATGTCGTACATCACCACGGCGTCTATCTGCTGGTCGTCCAGGAACCGACGGATCTCGGCCACCGGCTCCCTATGGATAACCATACTCTTTCCGAAGACGATCAATTCAGGCCGGTATTCATCAATCAGTTCCTGTGCGCTAAAGACATCTATCTTATAAGGGTTATGGGCCAACACCGGGAAATTTGTCACGGCGGGGCGCTCTGTCCGCGGGTCCCGGGCCACAAAGTCCTTGAGTGCGCCCATGGGCTGGGCGCTCAGGTGTCCCCCCTTTCCAATATGGTTGTTCATCACCTGACGAATCCTGCGCGGCTCCTGCTTGCGGTCGGTGCGATTTATGTAGTCCACCATGGCGCTAAAGACGGCGGTGTTGGCCATCTGCCCGCTGATGAGCCGTGTCTCCACCTCCTGGCAGCCGAGAAATTCCTTCATCTCATCTTCCAGCAGCCTCTCCACTTCATCGATAAATCCAGTTGCCTGGTAGTAAAAAATTTCGGCATCGTAAAACGCCTTGGACTTTTTGTGCTCGGCATAGCGGAAGGCCGGGTCCATGACCGAGAGGAGCCTTGCCATGGGCGAGATGGTCATCTCAGAGGGAATGAGATTGATGCACTCCCGCTGCCGCCAGAGGGTATTTTCAACCGCCTTTTCAAGCAGCCTTTTTGCCTTTGCCGGCGCGTTGCCGGATGGCGGTTTCTTTCTTGAAATCTGTTGATCAAAGACAATGGGCCGGGAGTATGGCGGGGCATCTGTACGCAGGTGATAGGGAACCACAACCGCATCAACTGATTTCCCCCGGATCTCTACGGTCAGTTCCTCATATTCAATGATGTTGCTGTCCAAATACCCCAGGCAAATGGATCGCAGCGAGCGTTGGTCGGTCTGAGCAGAACTCAGTCCTACTCCCTCAACGGTCCACATGGGGACCATGGTACCGCTGGTGATGTAGCCCACGTGTTTTTCATCCTTGAACAGCCTGGCACCCTCCCTGGCAATGCCCCGACCCGAAACCGCGACGGGCTTTATCAACCGGGGAAGGTCACGGATAAGGGAATAATCCCGTGAGACGATCTTTCTTAGCGCCTCGTTCTGTTTTACCAGGGCCTCCCGGCCGATAAAATCCCCTTTCAGGGGAGAAAAACTCACGGCAAATTTGGACAAAGGGCAGGCCATTATGGGGATTTCATTGCCTTCGGGATCTTCCCCCAGCTCATGCCCGTACAGGGGCATGCCCGCCTCCAGGCGAAGGGTGTCCCTGGCCCCCAGGCCGACAGGCGTGGCGCCTTCCGCCACCAGCTTGTCCCATAGCATCGGTGCATCGTCTCTATCGGGGAAGAACTCAAAACACAACGGCTCACCCGTATACCCGGTACGCGCGACCCTGACCGAGGCACCCGATAGGGTTACGCTGCTCACGGCGTTTCTCGTGGGCTCGGGGAACGGGCCGGAATCTATGACCCTCTCAAGGATCTCCCGAGACCTGGGACCTTGAAGTGAAATCATGGCAATCTCTTGGGAGCGGTCCTGCAAATCCACGTCGTCAAACCCCTTCAAAAGCCTTTGGAAATGATCCCAGTCTTTTTGAAGGTTTGCCGCATTTACCACCAACAGGTATTCCCCTTCCACAAAACGGTATAGGTAGGCATCATCCACAGCCCCGCCGGTTTCAGTGGGAATAATCGTATACTGGGCGCCTACCACTCTGATATCCAGGGCCTCGGCGTTGTTGCTCAAGACATGCTGAAGAAACGGGAGGGCCCCGCTTCCCCTCACCGTGAATCTTCCCATGTGCGACACATCAAAAAGCCCCGCCCTCTTGCGGGTCGCCAGATGTTCCTCAACGATTCCCGTGGGGTAGAATATGGGCATCTCCCAGCCGCCAAACTCCACGATCTTGGCGCCCAGACCCACGTGCTTGTCATAAAAAATGGTTCTTTTCAGTTCGCTCATCAACGATCTCCTTTTCTCCAAAAAAAGAACCCTCCTGCTACCTAAGGGCGAAGTGAACGGATCAAAATCACTTCAACAGGAGGTCTCACCTTTAACACTATTTATATCAGTCTCGCCCATCTTCGTCAACTCAAGAAAAAGATTCAGCAAGGGATTGTTGTTCGCCATTTTCCAGAAAAACTACCTCAGTGTATTTACATTTCTATCCCCGATGTGATAGTTTACGTCCTCTTTATTCACAATCTATATCGCTACTTTGGACTTCCCATTTGAGGGGGGTCATCCCAAGAAATTTTTGCGAAGGAGAGGTGCTCATGAAAGAAATCAATGAATTGATCTTACCCGATGATCTTCGTTATGCAGAGGATCATGAATGGGCCAGGGTGGAAGGCGATAAGGTAAGGGTCGGGATCGACGACTATGCCCAGGATCAGCTCGGGGACATCGTCTTTGTGGAACTGCCACAGCCGGGTGAAACACTTGAAAAGGGGCAGGAATTTGCAACCGTGGAATCGGTCAAGGCCGTTGTGGAATGCTACCTGCCTGTCAGTGGAGAAATTGTCGCCGTAAACAAACAGCTTGAGGATTCCCCGGAACTGATGAACGAAAGTTCCTACGGTGACGGATGGATGGTGGAGGTCAACCCCAAAGACCTCTCCGAAATTGACGGCCTCATGACCAGCGCTGAGAACCTGGAAAGGCTGAAAGGAGCAGAATAAATGCACTTATTGCCCCATACCAATGAAGATATAGCCTCAATGCTTGAGACTGTGGGGGTAAAGGACCTGGACGCCCTTTTTTCTACAGTCCCTGAGGATTGCCGTTTGAAGGGAAAACTGGATCTGCCAAAGGCCTTGAGTGAATGGGAACTGAACCATCATATGGAGGCCCTCTCTTCCACCATGGGTGTAAGCCCCGCGTACAAGGTTTTCATAGGGGCGGGCGGTTATGAGCATTTTATCCCTGCCTCGGTTTCCTACCTCCTGGGCCGCTCCGAGTTTGTGACATCTTATACCCCCTACCAGCCCGAGATGAGCCAGGGGACACTCCAGGCCATTTATGAGTATCAGACCCTTATTGCCCGTCTCCTGGGCATGGAGGTGGCAACCGCCTCCCACTATGACGGCGCCGCTGCCCTGGCCGAGTCATTGCTCATGGCCATCCGGACGACCAAACGGACAAAGGTGGCCGTCTCAAACCTTATCCATCCCCTCTACCGACGGGTTGTCAGGACATATTTTGAGCCGACCGGTTACGAGGTCCTGGAACTCCCCTATCTTAAAGAGGGTGTGACGGACCTTGCCGCGTTCAGGGAGATGGGTGATCTCGCTGCCGTCGCGATTCAGTCGCCCAACTTCTTCGGATGCATTGAGGACCTTGAAGGGATCGCCCAAGCGGTCCACGACACGGGAGCCCTTTTGGTGGCCGGATTTACCGAGGCCGTTGCCTATGGCCTGTTCAAAAATCCGGGAAGCCAGGGTGCCGATATCGTTTGCGGAGAGGGCCAGAGTCTTGGTATCCCCCGCTCCTTCGGTGGACCGGGTCTGGGAGTCCTTGCAAGCAGGCAGAAATTTATGCGCAGTCTCCCCGGACGTCTGGTGGGGCAGACCAAGGATCTGGATGGGAAAAGGGGGTTTGTTTTGACCCTTGCCACCAGGGAGCAGCATATTCGCAGGGAAAAGGCCACGTCCAACATCTGCACCAACAACAGCCTCTGTGCACTGGCAGCTTCAATCTACATGGCTTCTTTGGGCGGAACAGGCTTCCGGGAGCTTGCCAGGCTCAACTATGACAAATCCGAGTACCTTAAGGCCCATCTGGAGAAGGCAGGCTTCAGAATATGCTTTAATACCCCTACTTTTAACGAATTTGTTGTGGAATTCCCCTCTGATTTCAAAAAGACCTATCGGCGCCTTATTGATAAGAAGATCGTGGCAGGCCTGCACCTGGCGCCTTACTATCCAGAACTGGGCAATCACTATCTTCTTTGTGTAACTGAAACCAAGACCAGGGAGGATATGGACACCCTCATTAAGGAGCTACTATCATGAAAGAACCTTTAGGAACCACGGGTCTGATACTTAACGAGTCGTTGCTTTGGGAAAAGGGGGTAGAGGGAAGGGTGGGTTTTTCTCTACCACGGCGTGACGTAGAAGCATATCCACTGGATAGAGAGATTGTGAGAGAGGATCTAGACTTTCCCGATTTAAGTGAGGTTGATGTGGTACGTCACTACACGAGGCTTTCCCAGTGGAATTTCGGGGTAGATACCGGTATGTACCCATTGGGTTCATGCACCATGAAATACAACCCGAAGCTCAATGAGAAACACGCAGCTCTTCAGGGTTTTACCGATGCTCACCCGCTCCTCCCTACGAATCTGTCGCAGGGAGCGCTCAGGATGATGTACGAACTCGAGCGTTTTCTGGCAGAGATCACTGGAATGGATGCGGTGAGTCTCCAGCCTGCAGCCGGGGCACAGGGTGAACTAACGGGAATGCTTTTTATTCACTCCTACCACCGGAGCAAAGACTCGCATCGTTCAAAGATCATCATCCCGGACACCGCCCACGGTACAAATCCAGCCAGTGCATCGCTTTGTGGTTACGCCCCAGTGTCTGTAAAGTCCAACGAACAAGGAATCCTTTCTGCTGAGGTTATCGCAAAGGTGATGGACGAAGAGACAGCCGGAATCATGGTGACCAATCCCAACACCCTGGGTCTCTATGAAGAACATATCAGTGAAATAGCTGAAATCGTCCATTCAAAAGACGGGCTTGTCTATTGTGATGGTGCGAACATGAACGCTGCCATGGGCATCATAGACATGGGAAAAACCGGTGTTGACGTGCTGCATTTAAATCTCCACAAGACGTTTTCGACGCCTCACGGTGGGGGTGGTCCTGGTTCAGGTCCTGTTTGCGTCAGAAAACATTTAGCGCCCTTCCTGCCTGTTCCCCGCGTGGTGGAGAAAGATGGCAGGTATCTTCTTTCTGAAGATTTTCCAGAATCTATTGGAAAAGTTAAAGCCTTTTGGGGAAATTTTGGTGTAATGATAAAAGCGTATAGTTATATAAGGAGCATGGGCCCTGATAACTTGAAAAAAGCCAGTCAGCTTGCTGTTTTGAATGCAAATTATGTCAAGGAGATGTTGAAGGGGACGTTTCATCTCTCTTATGACAGACCTTGCATGCACGAATGTGTCTTTTCCGATAAGTTTCAAAGAGCACAGAAAGTGACAACCCTGGACATGGCCAAGCGGCTTATGGACTATGGTTTTCATCCACCCACCATATATTTTCCGTTGGTCGTAAACGGTGCGATCATGATAGAACCCACTGAGACGGAATCCAAACAGGATATCGATCTCTTTATTGAGGCATGTAAAGCGATCGTACATGAGGCACAGGAGACCCCGGAGCTGTTGCTAGAAGCCCCTCAGCACTGTAAAGTGACGAGGATGGATGAAACAGCGGCGGCAAGGAGGCCATGTCTCAGGGGTTGAGATACATTACGTGTTCCGTGTTGGGAGAGGATAATGGGTTTAAAGAAAGAAGAACTGAAAGAAGAACACTACAAGCTTCGACCGTCCCGGTCTGGCAAGCGTTGTTATTGTGTGGAAATAGATCTCATTGAGTACCGTAAGGCGTGGGATCTACAGAGTAAACTGGTACATGCAAGAAGAGATCGTATATTTGATCGGGATATCATCCTTATCCTGGAACACCCGCCAGTCTTCACGCTTGGCCGGAGAGGAGGGCTCAACAACCTTAAGATCCCAGAGGCCTTTGTTGAAAGGCAAGGAATCGAAATAATACATGTAGAACGTGGAGGAGATATCACCTATCATGGCCCGGGACAGCTCGTGGTCTATCCCATTATGGATTTGAGATCAAGGGGATGGAAAGTCGTGGAGTTTGTTGGGGCACTTGAAGAGATTATGATCCGCACTGCCGCAGATTTTGGTGTCAGCGCTGAGCGTAATTCGATGAATAGGGGTGTATGGGTCGGCCAAAAAAAACTGGGCAGTGTTGGAATCGCTGTACGCCATGAGGTAAGCTTTCACGGTATTGCACTCAATGTAAACATCTCGATAGAGCCGTTCACCTGGATAAATCCCTGTGGGCTTGAAATGGTCCAGATGACTGCGATGAAGGATCTCATAGGCAGGGATATCCCGAGGGAGGATGTCCAACAGTCCGCCTTAGTTCACATGCAGGAAATTTTCCATGTGGCACTGGAAAAGGTCAGCTTAGAGTTCATTTATGACCGTTTGGGTGGTACTATCCGGAAATCAGCAGAGAGGTGAAATGACCATTGATCAAGCTCAGGGGATTCAAAAACGTAAGCCTCCGTGGCTGAAACGAAGGCTCCCCTCTGGACCCACATACCAGAAGATTCGCAGTATCCTGAAAAAAGATCAGCTCTATACCGTTTGTCAGGAGGCCCATTGTCCCAACCTGGGGGAGTGCTTTTCTCGCGGTACCGCTACCTTCTTGATTTTGGGAGCTCATTGCACGCGCAACTGCCGCTTCTGTGCCGTCTCCCATGGTCCAACGGTCCCGCCAGATCCTGAGGAATCTCGCAAGGTGTCAGAGGCCGTTCTGAGAATGAGACTCGACTATGTGGTTGTCACATCGGTCACCCGCGATGATCTATCTGATGGTGGTGCCGGACATTTTGCACAGACGATCAGGGAGATACGGCGCTTAGTCCCCAAGACACAGATTGAGGTCCTCATACCCGATTTTCAGGGCTCGGAAGAGGGCCTTGAAACGGTGGTGAAGGCTCGGCCGGACGTACTCAATCACAACCTGGAGACCGTTCCCCGCCTCTATCCAAAGGTTAGACCCGGGGCTGATTACGGCAGATCCTTGAATATAATCAAGCACGTCCAAACTCTGGATCCCAGCATGCCTACAAAATCAGGCCTCATGCTTGGACTGGGCGAATACCCTGAGGAGATCAGGAGAGTGCTCGGGGATCTGCTGAGAGTGCAATGTAGCATCCTGACCCTCGGGCAATACCTCCAGCCCTCCGCGGAACATCTACCGGTGGAACGCTTCATACCCCCGGAAGAATTCGACCAGTGGCGTCAAACAGCACTAAAAATGGGTTTCTCTGAAGTTGCCAGTGGGCCTTTTGTGCGGAGTTCCTATCATGCGAAAGAGCTCTATAGGGCCAGTACCACACCCTGAAGATATGGTAAGATGATGAAAGTGGGTAGTGCAGTGAAAAGATATATCATCCTTTTTGTGGTGGCAAAGGATAGACCGGGAATCGTTGATGATGTCTCCACCTTTCTTTTTGAGCGAGACGCTAACATCGAAGACAGCAGGATGGCAACGATGGGTGGTCGCTTCTCTATGATGATTCTCTTATCGTCCCAGTCAGCGCAGCTGGAAACGATCATAAGAGACCTGGATGATTTACGGAGATTGGGATTCGAAATCTCTGTTCATGAAGCGGAAGATCCAACAGCCATCCCACGGCACGAAGCAGAATTGCCTTTGAAAATCGAGGTCATGTCAATGGATCATCCGGGAATCGTCCAGAAGGTGGTGCATGTCCTACACCAGAACAATGTCAATATCCAATCATTGAACACCCGGGTGACCCAAGCCCCTCTCTCAGGGGCGCCTCTCTTTGATCTGACCTTAGAGGCAGGAGTACCGGCAGAAGAATCTATCGTAAAAGTGAAAGAGAAACTTACAGAGCTCGCTGCAGAGATGGACCTGGATTTGAGCTTCAAAAAATAAATTTGTGCGACTTTGTCTGGAGACAAGAATGATCGCGGCGGGTGTTGACATTGGCTATCAGAGCGTTAATGGAGTCATCCTCGAGGACGACAGGATCATTAGCCATGCCACCATGATTGTCGCAGGTGAGGTGGAAGCTGCAGCAAGGGTTGCGTTTGATACGATTCTTGATCAGGCAGGAATGAGAGAAGATAGTATCGAACGTATTTTTGCCACTGGCGTCGGCCGAGAGAAGGTCACCTTTGCCGATGGACATCGCACTGAGATGTTGAGCCACGTACGAGGATCCCACCGACTTTTCCCAGGTGCCAAAACCGTCATCGACGTCGGGGCCGAAGGGAGTCGAATACTCAGGTGTGACTCGGAAGGAAATCTGACAAACTTCATAATGAATGACAAATGTGCATCCGGTGCGGGTGTCTTTCTGGAGACCGTGGCCGAGATGATGCAAATTCCCCTATCAGAGATGGGTCCGCTCTCCCTTGGTTCCTCGAAAAGCCTCGTATTGACGACCACCTGTGCTGTGTTCGCAGAGTCTGAAATTGTGGCTGAAGTCCATCGGGGATCCTCCAAGGAGGATATTCTCTGGGGGGTGCATGAATCGATCGCTGCCAAGATCGCATCTGTCAGCAAGCGCGTCGGTATAGAGCCAGAGCTCGTTTTTACTGGAGGGGTTGCTTTAAACATCGGGGTTGTCGATGCCCTTGAGAAGCAGCTTGGCCTTACTATTCAGGTACCGGAGAACCCGGAAATTGTTGGCGCACTCGGCGCTGCTATCCTGGCAAAAACTTCAACTTAAAAACAAATTATTATCAGACAGGATTAACAGGATCAACGTGATATTTTTTTTATGTATGCCCGCCTAGGCATACATGTGGTACCTTCTATGCTCGTCATTCCCACCCCGCATCGAGTGCGGGATAAACTCCGGCGGGAATCCAGGCATAATAGCTATGTCATTCTATTAAAGACATAAGATAAAGCTCCCTTCTGTTGAAAACGGATTAGATTTTTTCAATTTCCTCTGGAAATTGGGAATAAAATCATGTCCATCCTGCCCGCCCTGGTGTGACTCGTTCATATATACTGCTCTAGCTTAGGCATCATTCCAAACCTGGCTTTTTGAGTATAGTGGATGGGTGACCGGTCTGGGCCA
>JABMQV010000647.1 GCA_013203065.1 Desulfobacteraceae bacterium
TCATTTTCCCAAATAATTGCCAATTTGGCTCCATGTTTTGGATTAGGCTTTACAATGCTGAGACTTTTCTCGTAAATACGCATCTAAAATGCAGCCCGGGGAAGAGAATGGAACCTTGAACCCTGAACAGTGAACCCGACAACCTGAGTAGTTACCGAGCACTTTGTCAGCCGTATTGCTTTGGGCTGATCTTTGGTATCGCTCGGAAAGAGACAATCATGAAAACAAGCGGGAAAACACGGTGTTTGTGGGCAAAGACCCATCCACTGCTTATCGATTATCACGACCATGAATGGGGTTCGCCCGTCCATGATGACCAGCGTCTTTTCGAGTTCATCTTGCTGGAAAGCGCACAAGCCGGTCTGAACTGGCTCACCATCCTCAAAAAAAGGGAGGCTTATCGACAGGCTTATGACGATTTTGATCCGGAAAAAGTGGCCCGGTATTCTGAAGCAAGAATCCGTAAGCTGCTCAACGACCCGGGAATCATCAGAAACAGGCGCAAGGTTGCCTCATCAATCGTCAATGCCCGGGCCTTCCTCAGAATTCAGAGAGAATTTGGCGGCTTTCATGTCTATATTTGGCGATTTGTAAAAGACAGTCCCATCCAGAACAGGTGGAAAGGCCCGGCAGAGATTCCTTCAAAAACCCGGGAATCCGAAGCCATGAGTAAAGACTTAAAAAAACGCGGTTTCACCTTTGTGGGTCCTACGATCTGTTATGCCTTTATGCAGGCGGTGGGAATGGTCAACGATCACGCGGTTGACTGTTTCCGCTATCACGATTTAAATAATTGCCCAAACTTAAAGCCATAATTGCGGGACAGAGTTTGATCTTGGCCAAAAATGCTATATTTCCTATACTCATCACCCAAACAGGTAAATTCCTATCCGTCAACCCCATAGAAAGCGTGGCTTGAATGAAGGAGGAAATCATGGCAGACAATGCTCACACCGGGTTTGACTTTTTTAAAGGATTTCTCTTTGGCGGAGTTGTTGGAGCCGTTGCAGCGCTTCTATTCGCGCCAAAAACAGGAAAAGAGATGCGGGAAGAGCTCCGTAAGTGCTCCGCTGAAATGAGAGACGATACAGAGGAGAAATTGGAGCTTGCCCTCAAGAAAGCCGAAGAAATCCTGGCTGAAACCAAAAAGAAACTGGAAGAATATAGAAAAGAGGCCGAATCCGGCGTCAAAGATATGAAAGACTCCGCGGCTTCAACATACACCGATGGGAAAAATGCCGCCGTAAAGGAGAAAGGCAGAATCAAAGATGCCATCGATGCCGGCGTTGCGGCCTACAAAGAAGAGAAAGCAACGCAAAGCAAGAAAGTGTGACAGGTGAAATATGGATGTTTCTATAAGCCTAGCCTTGATTGCCGGTTTAATATTGCTCAACACGCTCTTTTTCGTTCCGACACTGATTAAGGCAATGCGAGCGTTTTCTGAAGCTAGAAAACTGCTTGAATTGGCACGACTTCAGCTGGTACCCCTATCACATGACGTGAGTCAGATAATAGGCGAAGCCCGTTCAATCGTCAAATCTGTCGATAAAGAAATGGACAAGATTGGCGATAGCCTGACAGCTGTAAGAGACACGACGCGCAACCTAAAAGAGTTTGAGCTCATGATTCAGGAACGAATCGAGCAACCGCTTTTGGACATTACGGCTGTTTTGTCTGCCTTGGTCAAAGGAGGGAGAGTGTTTTGGCAGCATTTTATTAAAAAATAACCCTTTCCCTCACCCTTTCCCAAACGTTATCTATAAACCGGCTCTTCCACCCTGATGGAATTCCGTAAGGTTCCGATCCCCTCGATCTTACATTCTACGACATCTCCATTTGCAAGGTATTTCTCTGAACTGTAGGAAGTCCCGGTGGGTGTTCCTGTGGAAATGACATCTCCGGGTTCAAGGGTGACAAAACGAGAGATCTCGGCAATGATCTGAGGGATTTTGAATACCATTTCCTCCCCGGTACTGTCCTGTCGGAGTTCTCCATTGACCCAGAGGCGAAGGCTAAGAACGTGGGGGTCTTGAATTTCATCGGTCAAGACGATATACGGTCCCATGGGTCCAAAGGTATCCTGGGCTTTCATGCAAAACCAATTCACTCGCTGGGTTTCCGGCTGCATGAGATGCCCCCTGTCAGATATGTCGTTGAAAATCGTGTACCCAGCCACATGGTTCATGGCCATTTCCTCCGGGATGTAGCGTCCCTTTTTCCCAATCACCACGGCAAGCTCCACCTCGTGATCCAATTTCTTGCAATCGGGAGGGATGACCACCGAATCCCCGGGTCCGATGATGGCCGTGGAGGGTTTCATAAAGATGAGAAGGCTTTTTGGAATCGGAGCGTCTTGTGCGACTTCCCGTATGTGGCTCACATAATTGCGCGCAACACATAGAATTTTCGGAGGGTTGGAGATGGGGGCGAGTATCCTCGCCTTTTCCAGGCTCAAAAGGGTGCTTTGCAGTTCGGCCGGAACCCTCGACGCTTGCTGCACCTGTTCCTGGACCCAGACCTTAACCTGCCCGGCCATTTCGAGACCAGCAGAACCCCGGGACAGAAAACCTCTCATATCCAGGTGGGGAAGCGATTCCCCCGGCTGGCCCTGCTGCTTCTTAAACATACGATGTCCTTCGTTCAAATCGATGATTTTTTCTCCCCATACAACGCCCAGGCCTGTCTTTCCATCATTTTGAAACGTCGTTAATTTCAAATCATCCTCCTTTCATCATTCTTTCAAAATGCCCACACCCCACGGTGCACGAGTTTATTGAAAATTTAATATGCTATAGTTTTTCACCCCTGAGTCCAAAGGTCAAGTCATGAAAGCCTCTTTGGGTGGCGTGGGAATCCGAGACTTGCCTTTGACCGGCACTTGTGTCAACATGACAATCCTGTAGGATGGGACGCTCACCGCGCGGGTCAATGCCACCATTAATCGCAAGAGAAAATAGTCCTGTACCCGGAAATCAAACAAACGGTTTGTGGAGGAGTTTTTAGATGAGTGAATATGATATTTTCAAGGTCCATCCAAGGATGCCAAGGAAGGTCACGTTGGGTGACATAACCGCCAGAGATGGGCTTCAGCATGAGGAGGCGTGGATTCCCACCGAGGCCAAGATCTATTATCTTCAGGAACTGGCCTTCGCGGGCGTAAAACGGTTTGAGGTGACAAACCTGGGAAACCCAAGAGTGATGCCCCAGTTCAAGGACGCCGAAGAGGTGCTGAAGGGCGTGAGGGACGATATATTCATAAAGAGACTGGATAAGCGGGGAATCAATCCGGAGGATATTGAATGGAGTGTCGTAACCATCAGGGAATCGGCTGTTGACCAGGCAATCGCCTCCAAGGGAAGGGGCTACGGCCCGGACCGTGTCCTGATGATGGTTTCCACGGACGAAGAGCATCACTTTGCTAACAGCGCCACCACCCTCCCTGAATATTGGAAGGAGGCGGAACGGTGCATCAGGAAATGTAAGGATGCAGGCATCAAGATGTGCGGGACAGTGAGCACCATCTGGGGGAGCCCCATATCAGGACCCACGAGACTGGAAGATGCCGTTGAGTTTACAAAAAGGTGGCTTAGCATAGGCGCTGACGACATTGAACATGCTGATCATGATGGTTCTGCTCCGCCTGATCAGGTTTACCGGTATTTCTCCATGATCCTGGATGAGATACCAAACCCTGACCTGCATGTGGCCCATTTTCATGTGACCAGGGGCTGGGGCCTGGCAAATGTTCTGGCAGCCCTCCAGGCCGGCATTCAAAATTTTGAGGGGACGCTTGGAGGGATCGGTGGCCAGCCGACGAATTTCCTCAACCGGACACCGGTTCCCGGGACCGGGGCCTATTATTACAGAGACCCAAATGTGGTGGGGCTCACCACCCTTGAGGATATGTGTGTCATGCTGGATGAGATGGGTATTGATATTGGGGGGATCCGTATCGACAGGGTCCTGGAACTTGGCACCTTGATGGAAAAGACCATTGGCAGGAGGCTGCGCTCGGAGTCAATCCTGAACGGCAGGATCCCAAAGGAGCCCAGGGAGGAGTTCAAGAGACCCGGGTTGCAACAGATCAAAGAAAAACAGGGGGGAAAATCGGGTCAGCTCATACCGGATGGGTGGCCCGAAAAGGCGGAGTTGCCGAAGAGCTTAATAGCCTGAAGGCCAAAATCAGGAAAGGCCTATCAGAGTATTGTCAAATGATCATCCAGAAGATCTGACACAAACATATGCCCCGGTGAGTGGGTGATAGCAATAGGAAGCGAAACCGAGGTAGCAGCCAGTATGGCCGTAACACCACAGGCCCAGAACACCGGAATTTCGCCAGGATTAATGGTAACCGCATCGCCGAAATCCGGTTTCTTGAGGTCTTTGATCCCCAATTCTTCTGGCGATCCCAGGTGAATGGGTGCACCATGTGTCAGGTGAAACCGTGTAGTCACCTGTGCGGCCCTAATGGCCTCGCCAGGTCTCATGGGCCTCATGGTGACCACCACCGGCGCGGAAAACGGGCCCGCGGACCGGCAGGCACGGTTGGTGACGTACATGGAGACATTCTTGCCTTCCTCCAGGTTCCTGACAGGGATCCCAGCCTTTATAAGGGCCTCTTCAAAGGAAAAACTGCAGCCCAACAGAAAACTGACCATTCTATCACTGAAGACAGCCGTTACGTTTTCCACCTCCTCAACGAGTTCCCGATTTTTGAAAACCCTATAGAGAGGCAGATCAGTCCGCAGATCAGCTCCTGAGGCTATCTTTGGCTCCATTTCCCCTGGTTCCAGTACGTCCAGGATGGGGCACGGTTTGGGGTTTCGGACGCAAAACAGCAAGAAATTAAAGGACTCCTCCAGTGGGAGCATGACCAGATTGGCCTGAACATATCCAGGGGCCGCTCCGGTGGTGGGCACCCTCCACTCCCCACTTCTGATAAGTTCGCGGAGCCTGACTGGTGATACATGATTTTTCACGGTCGATCCAAGCCTCCTCGCTATCGTCTGACCTCATCCCGACAGCCCTTCCCAATGCGGCCATCGGCCGCAACCAAAACCCGGTGTTCGCGATTCAATAACCAATCATCTGCACCCAATGACCATTAACGAGACCATTGGACGGATGAGCCAAATTTTATTTATTTTTTATTTTCAGGTAGGAA
>JABMQV010000073.1 GCA_013203065.1 Desulfobacteraceae bacterium
CCAAATTTTGCGTCCTCGGAGGCAAGGACAAGATCGCAAAAGATCGCCAGTTCACATCCACCGCCCAAGCAAGAGCCGTATGCGGAAGCAACCGTGGGGACTCCCAGTTTGTCCATGAGTCGAAACATGCGGTGAAAGACCTCAATCATCTTGGGAGCCAAGTCTCCCATATGCTCGCCCACATCAACCCCGGCAGAAAAGCACTTCCCTTTGGCATTAAAAAGGACGACCTTAAGGTCCTTTTTCCCCTGCCATGCTTGGAGCACCTCATTGATCTCTTCCATCATGGCGATATTCAAGATATTTACGGGAGGCCTGTTGAGGGTGATGGTGCCTAAACCATCCTTAAATCCGGTCTCGATATGCGCATAACCCATAATATTCACACTCCTTTCATTCCTCTCATCATTCGTCATTGGTCCTTGGTAGCGACCATTCAATGAATGCTCTCCAGCGTGAGTTAACTCAACCAGTCCATGCCAACCTAATTCAGGTTTTGGGCAGATGACCAACTCCGTGGCAACAGAAATGGCAGGCGGATCTGCACTCATCACCCCGCCTGCCATATGGATAGGTGACATCAGAATAATGCGACTATTCCTGGGGTTTACCGAGCACTTCAGCAAACATGTCCATATCCCAGGTCTTGCACTGGGCGATGTTCTGGCGGAATTTGATGAAGTCTATGGTGTCTTGACCTGTAATCTTTTTGGTATTGTAGGCTCCAAAGCCCAGGAATGCCTCGCCGCCCATATTAGCAGCCAGCCAGTGCCGGTTTGCATTCTTCATGACATCCCAGAAAAACTTCTTTTTTTGGCGGATGCTGTCGATGGATTTGATCAAACAGCCGGGGAAAAGATTTGCAAATGTCCAGATAATCCTGTCCACTTCCTTATCCAGGAGCTCAAAGTCTGCATTAGGCTGATGTTCCTTGACAAAGGCACGCGCCTCTTTGCCCTCTGCCCCCGCCTTGAATTCGCCATAGACGATCTCTCCATCTTCCACATATTTATCGGTTATGACCATGGGGTTTCTAACCCATTCCCCATCCACCTTTAAGACCGGGATTACCTTGCTGATCAGGGTCTTGGCCTTCATTTTATAAGCGGACCACATTTCGCATGAGACACAATTCCACATGGCATCCTCAATCCCCAGAAACCATGGCAGGAAGTCAGATGAGCCGCCGTCGGGGGCGGAACCGTGCCTTGGGCCTGCCTGACCAAAGATAGCCAGATCCGAGGCAATGGCGAGATCACAGGCCATGCCGATTTCCTGGCCGCCTGCCACTCTCATGCCGTTCACACGGCAAATGGTCGGCTTTTTACACATAAGGATCGCATCTACCATGTGGTTGAATAACTCCATATACTGCCCGTACTCATCCGATCTGAGGCTATAGAATTCGCTGTATTCCTTGGTGTTGCCTCCTGTACAAAAGGCGTAGGGGCCGGTGCCCGTAAAGACGACAGCCACGACACTCCTGTCCAGCGAGGCGTTTTCGAAACCGGCAATTACGCCTTTGACCATTTCTGTGGTGTAGGAATTGTATTGTCTGGGATTATTCAACCGGACCCATGATATGTAAAGCCCCTCCACCACGTTCCCTTCCGGGTCCGTCAGGGGGCGCTTCTCATGGACGATGCACGGGGGTTCTGTTCCCCAGTGAACATCCGTGTGTTGCAGATGATCTTTAATCTCATTGTCTCTGGGCATCCATTCTAAAGACATACTTTTCTCCTTTTCTACTTGAATTTACACACAGGACTTCAACCAACACTAAGAATCAGGAATTAGAATAATCCTTTTTTCTGGGGGTTGCTTGTGGGCCTCGTGAAAGGTTTCCAAAATCGTGCTCATGGGTCGCGTCTGAACATAAGGCGCCAGTGCCACCTTATTGGAGAGGACCATTTGAAGGGCCTGAGGATAATATTCCGGCAGACACCCCCAGGTCCCGATGATTTCTGCATCAAAGGCCATGAGCCTGCTGATGGAATACTCCACTTTTTGAAGGCCGAATCCAACGATGATGAGCTTAGATGTAAAACTCACCAGTGAAAGCGCCAGTTCCTGGCCCGGCCGGGTGCCAGTGACCTCAAAAATCTTCCAACCGAACCCAGGAAGCCCATTCTGCTTCCGTATGTCCTTAATCTCACCAAGTATCTCTTTGGAAGCCTTCCCTTTGGTATTAAGGGCAAAATCGGCGCCGTGTGAGAGGATCTTCTGTAGCCTTCGTTCAATGATATCGACGGCGATGACCGTGTTGGCCCCCAGGGCCTTTGCCATCTGAACCATATATTGACCCACACCCCCGATACCAATAACGATCACATTATCACCCGGCTCCAGGGCCGCCCTCTTGGCGGCCTGGTAGGGGGTAGTTACGGCGTCCGCTACCACTGCAAGATGTTCCAGGGGCGTATTTCCCCGGTTCCTGATTTCACACAGATCAATGCTCGGCACAGGGATATGGCTGGAGAACCCGCCATAAATGCCCAAACTGTTTCCCGGCATCTTCTGATCCAGGCAGCGGTTACCCCTCCGGGTCTTGCAGAGATAGCATCTCCGGCAAGGCATGACAGCCGGGATCAGGACCTCTTTTCCAATCCAAACATCATCCCCTGCCACCACCGTTCCTGAAATCTCATGCCCCAGGGTCAGGGGCGGTTTTACCACGGTGGGGACCCCGTCAAAGAAATATCCCAGATCCGTGTGACAGATGCCGCAACCCGCCACCTCCACCACGACTTCGCCCGGCCCCAGTTCGGGTAAAGGCATCTCCTTCTTCTCAATTCTGCCCGGGATCTCCTCTCCCGATTCTTTGTCACGCGATGTGTGCTGAACCATCTGCCAGGTGATCATCCTATCCGGCATACCCATCATATTCCTCCTCTGAAAATTTTATTTGAGTCCCGTCTCAAGCGGAAGTGGGTCATAACAAAGCAGTGGGCGCTTATATCATTCCGTAGCCGCCGTCCACACACAGGAGCTGACCTGTGATGTAATTACTCTCGTCAGAGGCCAAAAACACAAAGGCCGGTGAAATGTCGTCCGGTTCCGCAAATCGCCTGAGAAGAATTCTGTTCAAATAGATCTCTCTGAGTTTTTCATCGGACCTTATTTTTTCCGTCATATCCGTGGCGACTATCCCCAAGGAAATTACATTGGCACAGACATTATAACGAGCAAGTTCCCTGGCAATGGATTTGGTCATGCTCAGGATGCCCCCCTTGGCGGCGCTGTAATTAATTTGACCTACAGTACCCACAAGTCCGGCCACAGACGTCACATTGATGATCTTACCGCTCTTCTGCTCTTTCATCTGAATCGCGGCTGCCTGCGAGCAGAGAAATGCGCCCTTCAAATGAATGTCAACTACCTGGTCCCACTGCTCTTCCGTCATTTTGACCATCATGGATGGGCGGGTAAATCCTGCGTTGTTGACCAGGATGTCCAGCCCCCCGAATGTCTCAGTGGTGGCTGAAACCAGATGTTCCACATCAGGTTTCCGTGCCACATCGGCCTTTACGCAAATTGCCTCGCTCCCCATGCCCTGTATATTCTCCACCACCTCATTGGCCGCTTTTTCATTGGAGGTGTAGTTTATGACCACCTTGGCTCCCACTTTTGCAAAGGCAAGGGCAACGGCCCTCCCAACGCCTCGGCTGCTTCCTGTGACAAGGGCAATTTTATCTTTTAATCTCATAGGTTAAGCCTTTCCATCACAAACGTGAAATCGTGCTTTGGACTTCTTTGGCATCAAAAATTTATGATTACATTGTAGTTACATTATAGTTACGCTTTTAAGCTAAAGAAAGTTTATTTTCATGTCAAGAAAAATCGGATAGGAAGGGGAGACGTTTGTCAATAGAGTCCTGACGGGGAAGATTACCAAATTTGGATTAAAGTCAAGAGGGCAGCTTTTGAACGGAATTGAGTTGATTAAAAAGGTTTTTTTGCTAAGATTGGCAGATCCGGATCTGATGAATGGAACCCCTCGTGGCGGTTTAAGATGAAAAAACTCCTGATCCCAGCATTGTCTGTTTTCTTATCCTTGACTGCATGTTCGAAGGAGCGGCACTATCTCAAGCCAACGCAAGCGCCTCCCAAGAAACTTATTGTCATCCCACGAGATTATAAAGACCCCACCCTTAGGCCGTACGTAATCAACGGGGTGCGGTATTATCCCTTGCCCGAATCGGGTGGCTTTGTGCAGTCCGGTAAGGCCTCCTGGTACGGCAAAGAGTTCCATGGACGTCCCACTTCTAGCGGCGAATTGTATGACATGTATAAAAAAAGCGCAGCCCATAAGACCCTTCCACTGGGTACCCATGTCAAGGTGTTAAATCTTGACAACAAGAAAGAGATCGTCGTTGAGATAAACGACAGGGGACCTTTTGTGAAGGGGAGGATCA
This sequence comes from Desulfobacteraceae bacterium, assembly GCA_013203065.1. The sequence continues at coordinate 4,416 of JABMQV010000073.1, forward strand.
TTGATTTGTCTTACGCGGCTGCAAGAGAGATAGACCTGATCGGTCCCGGTGTCTCAAGCGTAAAGATAGTAGCGCTTGGAAAAGAGGTGGGGGAGCTGAAATCGCCACTGGGAAGAGAACCTGTGGTGGAAATCAAAGACCTCAACCGTGGTGAGTTTACGGTCCAGGTGGGGGCATTCAAGAATAAGCAGAGCGCCCTTATGGTTGGTGAGCGTCTAAGGGTAATTTTTCCCTATGTAGAGGTGGCGGTTTATGAGGACGGAGACAAGGGGACGACTTACAGGGTGAGGGTTTCAAGATCAAACAGCCTTGACAAAGCCAGGCAAATTCAAAAAAGGTTGGAAGATATGGGCTTTGAAGGGGCCTTTGTGGTTAGCCTTTAGAGCCCTTATTTATCTTATTTCTGAGCACACCGGAGGTCTTAAAGACAACAACCCGCCTTGCTCTCAATTGGAGGTCTTTGGTGGTTTGGGGGTTTCTTCCCCTTCTTTTTGCCTTCTTCTTTATCACAAACTTACCAAAGCCACTGATCAGGAGACCTTCTCCGCCCTCCAGGGTCTGTTTCATAATCTCCAGGAGGTTTTCCGCAACGATCCGAGATTGGCTTTTGCTAAGCCCAACCTGGTGGTAGATGCTATCAATGATCCGTTCTTTGGTCAGGGCCACCTTGCGCGCCTCCTTGTCTTGGATTCTTTTGGCCAAAATACCTCGTGGGTCAAAATTTTATAGGAATTAATATGGCTTAAGCCAAAAGAGGTGTCAAGTATTTTTTGACGGTGCGAACTTTTCTTTCAACTTGCAGTTAACGACCTCAGGAACAAGACCGCTGACGTCGCCGCCAAAGCTTGCCGCCTCTTTGATGATTGTGGAACTGGTATAAAACCACTTATAGTCGGTCATCAAAAAGAGAGACTGTATGTCTCTGTTCAGTTTTCGGTTCATGAGGGCCATCTGGAATTCATATTCAAAATCAGACAAGGCCCTCAGCCCCCTCAGAATGACATTTGAATTCTTGTTGACTGCATAATCCACCAGCAGACCGTCAAAAGTGTCTACCTCCACATTCAGTTTGCCCTTCACCGCTTCTTTTATCATAAAAATCCGCTCGTTTATGGAAAAAAGCGGGGCCTTTTGCGGGTTGTTGAGTATCGCGATAATAAGGTTATCAAATATCTGTAAGCCCCGGTTTACGATACTTAAATGCCCGTTGGTTATCGGGTCAAAAAATCCTGGATAAATGGCGGTCTTTTTGCTCATCAATGTACCTCGTATTCATATATGGTTATCCTAGTATCCCCGTAGTATCGGACGTCGACCCTTTCAAGGCCCGAAAAAGAGGGGGGCAGGCTTTCCGACTTGCCTGTTTCGACGACTACCCGTGCCCCGTTTGAAAGCCTTTCTTCGGATGACAGCCCTGTGAGCAAAGAGGGGTTCAGATCTTTCCTGTAAGGTGGATCAAGAAAGACAAGATCAAATTTTCCCCTCTGAAGGGAGCGGCCCCAAGGGAGCCCAAGTACCAGATCTCTCCTCAGCACGATCCCCGCACGTCGGTAGCCGCACAAGGCAATATTTTTTTTAATCAAATCAATTGATTGCCGGAGTTTGTCAACAAAAACAGCTTGTCTTGCGCCTCTGCTCAACGCTTCTAGGCCGAGGCTCCCCGTGCCCGAAAAAAGATCAAGCACATTAAGTCCTGCCAGATCCTGGCCGAGGATATTGAAAATGGCTTCTCGAACGCGATCAGAAGTGGGGCGGATTAGAAGGTCCTTTGGGGATAATAGGGTTCGGCCCTTCACCAGTCCGCCGGTGATTCTCATCTTATTCCTCTTCAACCGTAGGCGTCTCTTTTATGAGAATGTCCTCCATGGCCCGCTTTTTCCGATGACGATATAGGGTAATGGCAGGGCCCGACAAGATGTAAGCGGTCAGGATCAAAAAAAGCATTATCTTGGGTTTGTAGGCCACGACAATGAGAATCAAAATGATGGCCACCAAGACATTGAACGGCTTTTGCTTTTTTAGTTCAAATTCTTTGAAACTGAAATAACGGATGGAACTTACCATCATGAAAGATAAAATGTAGACCAGCACAATGATCACAACGTGCCTTGACCCGGGCAGTCCCCCTAAGGCCGTTGTAAAGAGGACCAGGGAAGCAATAAAGCTCGCCGCAGCAGGTATGGGTAATCCCTTAAAGAAATTGGCCTCAACACTATTTTTTTGGACGTTAAATCGAGCAAGTCTCAAAGCGCCGCATATCACAAACACAAAACATGCCAGCCAGCCTAATCGTCCAAATGGCTCCAGGGCCCATTGAAAGACCAATATCCCAGGCGCAACCCCAAAGGTCACCAAATCCGATAACGAATCATATTCTGAGCCGAACAGGCTCGTGGAATGGGTGAGCCGCGCCACCTTCCCATCAAGGCCGTCAAAAACACACGATATGAGAATGGCAATTGCCGCGGTTTCATACCTCCCTTGTATAGCGGCAATTATGGCAAAAAATCCGCCAAACAGGCTGGCAGAGGTAAACAGATTGGGGAGAATATAAATGCCCCTCTTACCGGTCCTCCTGGATCTTTTTTTTCGCCGTCGCTTCATGACAGGTACCCGATAACCGTTTGTCCCGCTCGAACTTTTTGATTCATACAGGCAGTGATCTGGGTATCCTCCGGGAGATAAACCTCCATCCTGGAACCGAATCGTATGAGGCCGAACCTTTGGCCTGCCGCCACACGATCGCCAGCCTTGACCCAGCAGGCAATGCGCCTCGCAACGAGGCCTGCAATCTGAATAAAGACAACCTTATGGGCGTCATGGGTTTCGAGAGTGATTCTGTTGTTCTCGTTATATTTTGACGCTTTGTCCAGATTGGCGGAAAAAAATTTCCCTGGGTTGTAAGTGATCTCATTGATAACGCTTGCAACCGGTATGCGGTTCACATGGACATTGAAGACCGTCATGAATACACTTACTTTGATCGCCGGTTGGCCCAAAGGATTATTGCTGTCCTCAAGGTGCTGAACTTCCAGTATTTTGCCATCGGCAGGTGCCACCACTGCCTTTCCATTCACATAACTCTTGCGGTCAGGATCCCTAAAGAAAAAGGCGATAAAGAATGTTGCAATAACCATTAGAACAGACAGGGAAAGGATACCAAGATAGGAAAATAAGAAAATCAAGGCACAGCCAATCAAGAGAAAGGGAAATCCTTCCCTGGCGATTGGCCATTTGTTGTAGATGCGTGATTCGTCCATATGAGGCGCACCCAAGGTGCTCAGCGATAATCTGCCCGGACATAAGCAAGGCTCATAGCCCTTCGGCGTATATAACGATTGATCCTTTTTGTCAATGGGCTTCACGGTCCCCAAACCACATAACTTTCCCTGAGCCATACCGGGGTTACATCGACTTGGTGCAAGTAGGATACGGATTGGGCCAAATGTCCGGGGGGCGCAAGTAGATGGGGGTGAGGGCCTGCAGATCATCAAAGGCCTGGGCGTGAAACTGCTTTAGGCCCAACGACCCGACTGCTGAAGCCTTCAGATGCCAGGAAGGTGCGGGTGCCAAAATTGCCCGGGATCCCAGGATTTCCTTTAGGAGAGGTCCCTGGGTGGAAAAACTGTTTCCCACAAAAAGGGAGGGGACCTCGAGGAGGGATGGGAAGTCTCCAGGTCTTAGGGCCTGATCCTCCCGTGTCCTCCGAAGTTCCAGTCCATCCCTCCAGGTAAACTGGGCCGCGAAAAACTCTCCCTTTCTGGAATCGAGGAGCGAAGTTATGGGGAGATTCGAATAGGGGAACTGACTGGCCAGGGCCTCCAAGCTGGAGACACCCACAATTGGGATCTGAAGTGCATGACACAACCCCTTGGCCAGAGAAAGCCCCACCCTCAGGCCGGTGAAACTGCCTGGGCCTATTGCAATTGCAAGGCATTTCAAACTGTGGATAGAGGACTTAGAGGAGGTAAGCAAGAAATCGAGGGTTGGCATAAGGCTTCCAAAATGCCCCCCCTTGGACATGAAATATTCGGCCAAGATAGTTCCCTCTTCATCCAACAGGGCCAAACCAAACTGGAGCGTGGATGTGTTGATGGCCAAAATCATTATCAGAGCCTATTTTATAAGCCTTACAACGTCGTTATAGATGACAACGGCCATCAAAACGGCCAGGAGGAAGATCCCCACTTTTTGGGCCATTTCCCGTTTCTTGACATTGAGGGGTTTCCGGCTGACAAGTTCGATAAGCAGGAATATGATAAAACCGCCGTCGAGGATGGGAATGGGAAGAAGATTCAATATGCCCAAATTGATACTTATGACGGCCATGAAGGGAAACAGATAAATCCAGTTTTCCTGAGCCAGCTGTCCGGTCATCTGGCCTATCAGGATGGGACCGCCAAGTGTTTTTATGGAGACGACCCTTTGAAAAAGCTTTACGATGGTCAGGCAGGTCAATCTTGTGATTTCCCATGTCTTTCTGAGACCCTCTTTCAAAGAATCCCAAGGACCGAGGATGACCTCCTTGAATTTGCCTGCTGCCACGATCCCAATAAGGGCCGATTTGACCTCCTCACCAAAGATGTTTTTGACAACTGATATCTCAGGGACCACGGTTAACACCAAGAGGTTCCCCTCTCTTTTTACCGTGAATTCAAGAGGTTTACCCGCACTCTCTTGAACCACACCCTTGATTTCGGTCCAGGTTTCCAACGGTTTCCCGTCTATGGCGACAATCACATCCCCTTTTGAGAGCCCGGCCTTCTCCGCGGGGGAACCCGTTCTGACCTGACCTACCTCTGATGTCATAACCTGTGTGCCCGCGACCAGATAAAAACCACAGAAGATCACCAAAGCAAGTAAGAGGTTGAAAATAGGGCCTGCTGCAACAATGGCAATGCGCTTCAGCACATGCTTGTTGCTGAAAGACTTCATTTTTTCTTCCGGGCTCAGGGGTTCGTCTGTCTCATCTCCGTCTTCGCCGAGCATCTTGACATATCCCCCCAATGGAAAAATGGAGATGAGATATTCCGTTTCTCCGATCTTTTTTCCAACCAGTTTCGGGCCAAAGCCCAGTGAGAATTTGAGGACCCTGACACCAAAATATTTGGCCACCAGAAAGTGCCCCAATTCATGAAAAAAGATCAAGATTCCTAGTACGATGACAAAGGGTGCGATGTAGTAGAGAAAAATATGCATAGGTCGCTCCGAACCTCTTTTTGCTTAACAAATACCCGTCATAACCGCGGGTTTTGGGTGAATAAGGAAAACATTTCAATAAATCTGTTGATC
>JABMQV010000648.1 GCA_013203065.1 Desulfobacteraceae bacterium
CTCGGATAACATCCCCGGTGTCCCCGGTGTGGGGGAAAAGACCGCTATTCATCTTGTCAAGGAATTTGGATCTTTTGAGGATGTCTTCGATCATGTGGAAGAGATAAAGAAAAAGAAGCTCAAAGAGAATCTCAAGCGATCCCGCAAAGACGCCCTCCTGAGCAGAGAGCTGGTGACAATCGATCAATTTGTACCCATTGAAACTGATCCTGAGAAACTCAAGGTAGGAAAATTTCGCAGGGATGACCTGGCAGAGAGATTTCGGGAATTGGAGTTCAGAGGACTGTGGGATCAATTTTCTTCAAGGCAAGAAGGGCCCAGAGATTACGGCTTGATCCTCTCAAGAGAAGAGTTGCTGGCCTTGATAAGCCGGATAAAAAAAATGGGGATGGTATCGCTGGATACCGAGACCACCAGCAAGAACCCTTTTGAGGCCGACCTGGTGGGGATCTCCTTTTGCTGCGAAGAGGGAAAGGCATTCTATTTGCCCGTCGCCCACACCTATCTGGGCGCCCCCGCTCAGTTGGACTGCTCCGAGGCCCTTGAGATCTTGAGAGGTGTCCTGGAAGATGAACAGGTGAAAAAGATAGGTCAGAATATCAAATACGATGGAGAGGTCCTGACGCTTCACGGTGTCGACCTCAGGGGCATTCATTTTGACACCATGATCGCATCCTATGTCATCAATCCGGGTCTGAGGCAGCACAACCTTGGTTATCTTGCCCAGCATTATCTGAACCACAAGATGATCAACTATAGTGATCTCGTGGGCAAGGGCAAAGAGGCGCGCATTTTTTCCGAGATTGAGATGGAAAAAGCCATGTCCTATTCGTGTGAAGATGCGGATATGACGCTAAGATTAAAGGCAATTTTGGTCCAAAAACTGAGGTCCGACAAAAACGAGACCCTTTTTTATGACATCGAGATGAAATTGCTGCCAGTCCTCATGGATATGGAGCTGACCGGCATCACCATCGACATTGAAGTCTTCAAACAGATGTCCTCCCGTTTTGGAGAGGAACTGAGCGCCATTGAAAGGGAGATTTTTGAAGAGGCCGGCATGGAATTTAATATCAATTCCCCCCAGCAGTTGGGGGTGCTGCTTTTTGAAAAACTCCAGTTGCCGGGTCAGAAAAAAACTGCCAAGACAAAGCGCTATTCCACAGATGTCCGGGTCCTCCGAAAGCTTGCTGCTTCTTCATACAAGATACCCGCATTGGTGCTCCGGTACAGGACCCTTTCAAAGCTCAAATCCACCTATCTCGACGCCCTGGTTAAGATGGTTGATCCATCAACGGGGAGGCTACACACCTCTTACAATCAGACAGTCACTGCCACCGGCAGGCTCAGCAGCAGTCACCCGAATCTCCAAAATATTCCCATCCGTGGAAAAGAGGGCCGTGAGATCCGCAAGGGTTTTGTCGCGGCCGATGGAAGGTATCTGGTATCGGCAGACTATAGTCAGGTGGAATTGAGGGTGTTTGCACATTATTCAGGGGATGAGGCATTTATTGAGGCATTCAGGCATGAGGAAGATATTCATACCCGTACAGCCTCCGAGATCCTTGGAGTTGAAAGACAAGACGTGACCTCGGAGATGAGGCGTATTGCAAAGGCCATCAATTTCGGCATCATTTATGGTATGGGCCCCCGGAAGCTAAGTGATGAGCTAGGGATAGACTATGGCACTGCCAGGAATTACATTGAGACCTACTATGAAAGATACCGGGGTGTGGCAAGATATAAGGAGGAGATGATTGAAACCGCAAGGAAAGAGGGGTTTGTTACTACCCTTTTTAACAGAAGGCGCTACCTTCCGGATATACGCCACAACAATCGCGTCATGCAGGCCGAGGCGGAGCGTATGGCTGTCAATACGCCGATCCAGGGAACGGCAGCGGATCTGATCAAGAAAGCGATGATAAATATCCATGGGCGCCTGGTCGCAGATGGATTCCGTTCAAAGATGCTCCTTCAGGTCCACGATGAACTCGTATTTGAGGTGCCAGAAGAAGAGCTTGATAGTGTCTGCACAATAGTCAAACAGGAAATGGAAGGGGTGTATCCACTTAAGGTTCCTTTGAAGGTGGATATCAATAGAGGCAAGAATTGGGCAGAGGCCCATTAGTTTACTTTTCCGGGCACACAAGGGTCCCGGGTGCTGGCAAAGGAGTCTAGTCCACATGTCATATGTTTTTGGCCCAGTCCCCTCAAGGCGGTTAGGGTTCTCTTTGGGGATTGACCTCATTCCTGCAAAAACCTGTACATTCGACTGCCTTTACTGCCAGGTGGGAAAGACTACCCGTAAGACACTAAAGAGAAAAGCTTTTGCCCCTGTTCGAGAAGTGGTTGCTGAGATCCAGGAGAATCTTATTCAAAGCGTACCTGATGCCATAACCCTTGCCGGCTCGGGTGAACCTACCCTTCACACCGAAATCGACCAAATCATTGCCTTGATCAAAGATATAACCGACATAAGGATTGCTCTTTTGACAAACGGCTCCCTTTTTTGGGTAGAAGAAGTTAGGGAGGGTGTCTTAGGGGCTGATATTATTATGCCCACCCTCTCAAGTGCCTTTGAGGCCACCTTCAGGAAGATCCATCGACCCCAGCCGCCACTTGAGCTAAAGACCATTGTTGAGGGTCTGAAGCTTCTCAGGCAAGAATATAACGGAGCCCTTTTTCTGGAAGTGGTCCTCTTGGCGGGAATCAATGACACAGAAAAGGAACTTGAAGGGCTCAAAGACCTGATGACCAAGATCTCCCCAGACAAGGTACAGCTGAACACAGTGGTACGTCCCCCTGCGGACAGGCGCGCCATGTCCCTTGACAGAAAAAGGTTGAAGGAGATAAAAGAATTTTTTGGCAGTAATGCCGAAATCGTTGCAGATGTTTCTGTGGAACGTGGTCCGGGTAAAG
>JABMQV010000649.1 GCA_013203065.1 Desulfobacteraceae bacterium
ATCTCCAAGCACCATTGCTTTATCATTGACAAAGACCCGCACATTTGACAAATAGAGTCTAGCGCAAAGTCGATAGATTTATCAACTAAATTTTTTGCGGGAAGTACATGATGATCGGCTTCAAGAAGAGAAAAAACAGTTTCTTAATCTAGTGACTGTTGAACAAAAAGGGAGAATAAGCATGGATCCTGAACAGATCAAGCGTCTTATCCAGAAAGGCACCGTATACGACTTGGGAATGGACTACTTTGTTGGTATGCCGCATCATCCCAATCATCCTCCTTTTGCGTTTTCACTCACAAAGGTACATGGCGATATGGTCTATGATCAAGGGGTGTCAGCAGCAAACTGTTTGTTTACCACAGGCGGTCATACGGGTACCCATTTCGACGCCTACGGACACATCAGCAGGGATGGACAGGTCTACGGTGTGGGAGCTATAGAGCCTTTTCAAGGATACGATGGGCTCAAGAAGGGGGGAATTGATCAGGTCTCCCCGGTGGTCACGAGGGGGGTGTTGCTAGACATTGCGGGGCTGGAGGAGACCTCGTGCCTCGGGCATGATTACTGCATAGGTGCCTCAGAATTGAATAAGGCAGCCGACCATCAGGAAACCGAGATAAGAAAAGGGGATGCGGTGCTTATTCGGACGGGATGGATTCGATATTACCATGAAGCAAGGAAATATGTATCCCATGAAGAGGGATGCCCGGGTCTCGTGGAAGAAGGGGCGGCCTGGCTCGTGGAAAGAGGAGCGGCCTACGTGGGCGCAGACACCCTGGCGCTTGAAAAGACTCCCACCACAAACTTTCCCGTTCATGTGATCCTTCTCGTCCAGAACGGAATCCATATTATTGAAGTATTGAATCTGGAGGCGCTCGCAGCTGATGGAATCCATGAGTTCCTTTTTGTGGTCTCGCCACTCAAGATACGAGGTGGTACGGCCTCGCCCGTAAGACCCATTGCCCTTGCATGAAAAGAGGCTGATCAGGTTTCCCTGGTTCTCCTCAAGTGGGGTACTAATGGAGAGCCCAAACGATAAAGAACCACCTTAATTGTGTCCACACTAACCCATAAATCAGAGGCTCTTCAAGATGACCCATAGGAAAAGATTGGAATCTTATGTGCAAGCACGATTTGGCATGGACCTATACGAGTTTATTATGCAGAAGGTCCATGTCGACGAACTCTATGATTATGAAATCGCTTCTCTCCTCAAGGTGAGTGATTCGATGATCACAAACCTGAGAAACGCCTATGATATCAAAAGACCAAATGGATTCACAAGGCGGTTTGACCGCAGATATGGTAAGGGAGCAGTAGGGAGATTTAAGAAAATGGTGGAAAATCCCAATAGCACATTAGGCGATATTGGCCGAGATTTTGAGTTTTCCAGAGAATATGCCAGGCAGGCCTATAAAAAAATTTATGGATGTGCTTATACTCAAGCTTACAAAAGAAAGCGGCTGGCAAGAGAGAAGAAAGGGATTGCCGAGAGAGCAAAACGATCAAAACAGCCTCGAGGCTCAACGAAGGCCGACAAGACAATGAAATCCATGGAGCTTGGGGAGGAAACTATTTTGGCACAAAATATGACGACCAAGGAAGTCGCCAAGTATCTAAGGCTGCATGAGGTTACAGTCAACAAATACGCTGCAAGAGGTGAAATCCCCGCAGTCCGGATTGGCAGAGCCTGGCGGTTCGACAAGGAAGCGATTGATAAGTGGATAAACAGGGGCGAAAAGAAAACAACCCGCCAAACAGCAAAGAAAGAAGCCACACGTGATAGAGATGCGAACGTTGTTAAGAAGAGGAAAAAAGATGCCAGGAATACCCCGTCGAAAAAACAGACAGAGGTCAAGGATGGCAGCCAACGTCCTATCGTTTACAAGCTGAAGAAGAAAGGTAAAATCAAGAGTGAGCGCAGGGGGGTTTATGTGAAGGCGTAATGTCTTGATCCCGGATACTATGGGCAGGGTGAATTCATGACCCGATCACCTCCCGCCGGTTCATCTCTATGGGCCGGAGGGAAGGTGTAAATTTTTTTGGTGTGCCTGAGCCAGATATGATTCTGAAATCTGATTTTTCTTGACTTATCTGGGTTTTTGTCGTTGTATGGGTCACAGTTTTCCCTCCGGTCAGCGGATCTCTTTCCAGAGGTTGCCACAATGAGGAAAAACTTCGAGAAATGCCCCCTTAACTCCTGTTTTTTGTATTGGCGTAAGGGCCACCAGCCCAGAAGCACTTGGCAAGAGGACTGATTTCATAAAGACTTAGTGTAAAGGAGACCGATTGAAAGTTCTTCTGATTTACCCCGAATTTCCAGACACATTCTGGAGTTTCAAGCACGCCCTTAAATTTATTCATAAAAAGGCAGCCTACCCACCCCTGGGCTTGCTCACATTGGGGGCCATGTTGCCCAAGGAATGGTCAATACGCCTGGTTGATACCAACGTGATAAAGCTCAAAGAAAAGGATCTGGAGTGGGCTGATTTAGCCTTTATCAGCGGGATGGTCGTCCAAAGAGACTCTGCTCGTCAAACCATCACCCGATGCAAGGAATCAGGCCTCAAGGTAATTGCTGGCGGGCCGCTCTTCACCAGCGAATACGAGCAATTTGAGGAGGTCGATCACTTTGTGCTTAATGAAGCCGAACTGACCCTCCCGCAATTTCTTGCGGATCTGGAAAAGGGTTGTGCTGAGCGTGTCTACAAGACGCACAAATTCTCTAACATTCGGGAAACCCAGCCACCCGTGTGGGAATTGGCCCATCTAAGACGATACGCCTCGATGAGTATCCAGTTTTCCCGAGGCTGCCCCTTTGATTGCGAATTTTGTAATGTGACGGCCTTGTTCGGACACCGGTCTCGCATCAAGACCACCGACCAGATTATTGCCGAGCTCAATGCCCTTTACAACCTTGGGTGGCGTGGACAGGTATTCGTCGTGGATGACAACTTCATCGGAAATAAGCCATATCTCAAGGCCCATGTCTTGCCGGCGTTGATTGAGTGGCAGAAAGACAAGAAAGGGATAAGGTTCAACACAGAGGCCTCCGTAAACCTCGCCGATGACGAGACATTGATGGAGATGATGGTTGAGGCCGGATTTGACGCGGTATTTATCGGCATTGAAACACCGGATGAGGGATCTCTGATTGAATGCAATAAAAAGCAAAACAAAGACCGCGATCTGCTGGAAAGCGTTAAACTCATCCAACGGGCTGGCTTGCAGGTTCAGGGCGGTTTCATTGTCGGCTTTGATAACGACACCCAGTCAATATTCCAGCGGCAAATTGATTTTATCCAGAAAAGCGGTATTGCGACTGCCATGGTGGGGTTGCTTCAGGCACCTGCCGGTACAAGACTTTATGAACGCTTGAAGCGAGAAGGCCGGCTGCTCGGCCACATGTCCGGGGATACCGATGGGACAACCAACATAATCCCTCGGATGGATCTTGATACCTTGCGCGAAGGGTATAGGAATATCATGCGCCACATTTATACCCCCAAACACTACTATCCACGCGTCAAGACCTTCCTTAGAGAGTATAGGGCGGGGAAGATCGAAATACCCTCAGACTTCCAACGTTACCTTGCATTCTTTCGCTCCAGTATCCGCCTGGGCATTGTTGGCAGTGAGCGATTTCAGTATTGGCGGCTTTTGGGGTGGACCCTTTTTCGCCGCCCCGGGTTGCTCCCCCTGGCAGTCACGCTTGCGATTTATGGTCACCACTTTCGTAAGGTTTCCATTTTACACATACTTTGATTCCCGGTTACCACTGAACCGGTAGCCCTTTAGGCAGATTAGATCGTGCCTGAACGAAAACCCTGTTCAGGTACGATTTTAGATTTTAGATTTTGGATTAATGAAATAATTTAAACTCACTAAAACCTCATAATTAATGTTGGGTTCGTTTTCATTTCGAGGGTTTCGTACAGAGCCCAACTACACCGTAACGCAACCTTTTGACAG
>JABMQV010000650.1 GCA_013203065.1 Desulfobacteraceae bacterium
CCATCGAGTGGGGTGCATAACCGGCTCGGGCCTCGGTGGGTTGGCCATGCTGCTTCACAACCACAAGGTTCTTCTGGAAAAAGGGCCTCGTCGCATCAGCCCTTTCTTTATACCCGGCATTATTGCCAATATGGCCCCCGGTCAGATCGCTATTGAATTTGGGGCAAAGGGACCAAATATATCCATTGAGACGGCCTGCGCTGCCAGCTGCCATGCAGTGGGGGAGGCATTCCGGATGATCAGGGAAGGCATTTCGGATGCCATTATCGCAGGGGGGGCAGAAGCAGTGGTGAATCCACTTTCCCTTGGCGGGTTCTGTTCCATGCGGGCCCTCTCTACCAGGAATGACGAACCCGAGAAGGCTTCACGCCCCTTTGACCTGGACCGCGACGGTTTTGTGATGGGGGAGGGTGCGGGCATGCTCATTCTGGAAGAACTTGATCAGGCCCTTGAAAGGGGGACCGATATCTATGCGGAGGTGGTGGGCTATGGTTTGAGCGGGGATGCCTATCATGTATCTGCTCCGGATCCCGAAGGCGAAGGGGCCATTAACTGCATGAAGATGGCACTCGACTATGCGAGTCTGCGGCCTGATCAGATTGATTATATCAATGCCCATGGCACCTCTACCAAACTGAATGACCTGTCGGAAAACAAGGCCATAAGAGCCGTATTTGGAGAGCATGCCTACAAACTTGCCATTAGCTCCACCAAATCCATGACCGGACATCTCCTCGGGGGTGCGGGGGGAGTAGAAGCTATTTTTGCGGCACTCACAATCAAACGTGGGATCATTCCCCCCACAATCAATTATGAGACCCCTGATCCTGAATGTGATCTGGACTATGTCCCCAATGTGGCGAGGCAGGCTAAGGTGGAAACCGCTATGTCGAATTCCTTTGGCTTTGGCGGAACAAACGCCTGTCTGATCTTCAAGGCCTTTGAGGCATAAGCCGGATAAACCCTGTCAGGGCTGTCAAACCGGATAAACCCGGTAAATTGAAGATTGGTGATTGCCGGTAGTCGCAAGAAAATTCCTCAAATTGTAAATATTCATTAAACAATTCCTTGGGTCCGACATCTTCAAACTATGTCAAGGAGAAAAGATTGTATGGATATCGTGCTAGGGTCAGACCACGGGGGGGTTGAGCTAAAAGAGATCTGCAAGGCCCATTTGGAGGGCTCGGCCGATTACAGGGTCACGGACAGGGGTGTATTCAGCGCGGATTCAGCCGATTACCCTGAGATGGCCCACCGGGTGGCCCTGGCTGTGGCCAAGGCTGAATTCGATCGGGGGATTTTGATCTGCGGCACAGGCCTTGGGATGAGTATCGTGGCCAATCGTTACAAGGGGATACGAGCAGCCCTTTGCCACAACCTTTACACAGCCCGAATGAGCCGGCAGCACAATGATGCCAACATATTGGTGATGGGCGGACGGGTCATAGGTGCGGGGCTGGCCCTGGAGATGGTAGATCTCTTCCTGAAGACCCCTTTTGAGGGAGGGCGTCATCAGCGCAGAGTGGAACAGATCGATTGAGAGCCATATTCTGACCAGAATCTTGCACCTTTCGCCTCAAAATCTTTTTAGGAGCCTTCGTTGACCAGACCCTCCTGGGCCGAGTATTTCATGGCCATCACCAAGATGGTGGCCAAGAGATCCACCTGTTTACGGCGTCATGTGGGCGCCATTTTGGTAAAGGACAGGAGGATCTTGGCTACAGGTTATAATGGGGCACCGGCGGGTCTGACCCATTGCCATGAGGCCGGCTGCTTGAGGCAGGACTCCTCTGTTCCTTCCGGTGAAAGGCATGAACTCTGCCGGGGACTCCATGCAGAGCAAAACGTCATTATACAGGCTGCATATCACGGGATCCCCATCGCGGAATCTACCATTTATTGTACCAATAAACCCTGTGTAATATGTTCCAAGATGATCATCAACGCAGGGATAAGAAAGATCTGTTGCGACCAGGGCTATGATGATCCTTTGGCCGATCAGATGCTGGCGGAGGCAGAGATTGAGATTGTGAGGTTTACGCCATGAAATGTCCCTATTGTGCGAAGATAGACAATAAGGTGATCGACTCGCGGCTGAGCAAAGACGGCAGAAGCATCAGAAGGAGACGGGAATGTCTGGGATGCGGGAGAAGATTTACCACTTACGAAAAGCTGGAAGATGTTCTCCCCATGGTGGTAAAGAAGGATGGCCGGCGAGAGGCCTTTAATCGGGAGAAGATCACTTCCGGCATTCGCAAGGCCTGCCAGAAAAGGCCTATCAGTGTGACGAGGATCGAAGAATTTACTGACGCCCTGGAGTTCCATTTTCAAGAACTCGGGGTGAGGGAGGTTGACAGTTCAGAGGTGGGAGAAAGAGTAATTAATGAACTGCGGTCATGGGATGAAGTGGCCTATGTCCGGTTTGCTTCTGTCTATAGACAGTTTAGGGATATCAATGAATTCATGGCGGAACTGAAAGGAATTCTCAAGTCAAGGCAGGAAGAGGGGGGCGAGGGCGACTAGAGATTGATAGGTTTTTGAATTAAAGGGTTCGGGGGTCGGTCTTGAACAAAGCGGATTCAAAGTTCATGAGGGAGGCCTTACGACAGGCCAGAAAAGGCCTTGGGCGCACATCACCCAACCCGGTTGTGGGGGCTGTGATTGTGAGAGAAGGGGAGATTGTGGCCAGAGGATATCATCACAGGGCCGGGCTCCCGCACGCAGAGGTGGAGGCCTTGCGAAAACTGGAGGAGAAGACCCAAGGGTCTACCCTTTATGTGACTCTGGAGCCGTGCAATCACTTTGGCAGAACACCGCCATGCACCGAGGCCATCCTAAAGAGCGGGATCCAGCGGGTGGTGGTTGGCATGAAGGATCCCAACCCCCTGGTCTCGGGGAGTGGGTGCGGGTTTCTGGAAAAAAATGGCGTCGAGGTGAGCACCGGTCTCCTGGAATCAGAATGCCGCCGCTTGAATGAAGGCTATTTGAAATTTGTTGCCCATAGACGACCGTTTGTTATGGTCAAATCGGCCCTCACACTGGATGGATGGACCGCCACATCCACGGGAGATTCCAAGTGGATCACCAATGAAAGGTCAAGGCAGTTTGTCCATGGACTGAGGAATCGGGTGGACGCCTTACTGGTCGGGGTTGGGACGGTGCTTGCGGATGACCCCTCTCTGACGGCTCG
>JABMQV010000651.1 GCA_013203065.1 Desulfobacteraceae bacterium
AAAGCAGCTCGTTGTTAGCTGCTTTTGAAGATCGCAAATGAGCCACCGCATGAGGAGTGGAGCAACATGAACACAGAGAGCAATGACAGACCAAACTATGATGAATTCCTGGGACTGACCTTTGGGCAGATGATGGATAAGCTCGCTGAGGACGTCCCCGATAAAGAAGCACTGATCTTTAAGGACCAAAGAATTACTTACACCCAGTTCAGAGCGTCCATTCGGAAGATGGGCATGGCCCTCAAAAGGCTGGGGATGAAGAAAGGGGATCGGGTTGGTGTTCTCTTTCCAAACTGTCCGGAATTCTTCTACATTAAACAGGGAATACTTTACGTGGGTGGGGTATTCATATCCCTTTCCACCCGGTATCGGAAGTTTGAAATCACCTATATGATGAAGCATGCGGGTGCCAGATTCATGTTCTGTGTGGATGCGTACATGGGGACCAATTTTGTCGATCTCTTGGAGGACATCCGATCCGAACTCCCGGAGATGGAGACCATTATCATCAAAGGGAACAATATCCCTGATTGGGCCGAAGGGTTTGACGAAGTTTTCGAACTCGGTCAAGAGATTGATGAAGAAGAACTCATGGCCGACCCCCCTCAACCCAATGAGGTATGCTCTATCCTCTATACCTCGGGAAGCACGGGGACCCCAAAAGGGGTCATGCATACGCACCACTCCATTATGTGGGACTCAACACGGGTTTGTGAGCGTCTCCGCATTGGACCGAATGATGTCTATCTAATGATGCTCCCCTGCTCTCATATTTTTGCTTCTTTTGTGCTTTATACAAATGCGGTTATGGGACGTTCAAAAATTGTGATTATGGAAAATTTCGAAGCAGGAGAAGCTTTGAGACTTCAGGAATCTGAAAAGGTGTCGGTCCTCTATGGCGTGCCCACTATGTTTACATTTATGCTCACCCATCCAGACTTCGAGAAATTTGATCTTACATCTAACCGCACAGGATACATGTCAGGAGCCTCATGTCCGGTTGAGCTGGTCCGCGCGGTCATTCAGAAGATGCACTGCAACATCAGTGCGGCATATGGAATGAGTGAGGCCGATTGTATAACAATCACCGAATACGAGGATGATGAATTCATCAAATCGGAGACCGCTGGAAGGCCTATCAGGGGGTTAGACCTGAAAATCGTTGATAAAGGCCGTATTCAGGTGGATGTCGGCCAAGTGGGAGAAATCGCTGTTCGAGGCGAGAACCTCTTTGCTGGATATTACAAGCAGAAAGAGCTCACAAAGACATCTTTTGACTCAGAGGGGTTTTTCTATACGGGTGATCTGGGGAAACTGGATGAAAATGGCCGTTTGATTGTGGCCGGTCGCAAGAAGGAAATGATTATCCGAGGCGGATTCAACGCATACCCGGCAGAGGTTGAGGAGCAGATCGCATTGCTGGAGGGGGTTCAGCACGTTGCCGTTGTTGCTGTGCCGGACCAGGAGCTGGGTGAAAAAATTTGTGCTTGTATTGTGCCCGTGCCTGGACACGAAGTGCATCCGGAGGAAATTATCCAATTCTGCAAAGGAAGTTTGGCCAATTTCAAAGTACCCGATTTTGTAGAGATCATGGAATCATTTCCCATGACTACCACTGAGAAAATCCGGAAATACAAAATCAAGGAATTAATGGCGGAGAAATACAGGGGTGAATAACCAGTTGTATGAGAACATTTTTGATCTAAAGGACAAGGTGGGTATCGTTGCCGGGGGCCTGATACCGGGCGCCAAAGAGCGGCAATAGCACTCAAATTCCAAGTATCTTTGGTCAGGTCTTGTGCAGGCTTAGCCCGATTTTTCCAATTTCTTTTTCGCCCCCGCCATATCCGAGGCAACCAGGAATAACGGCATCACTTTGATCATACGGAACATCTGCCGAACATTACGCCCAAGTCCGCATAATACGCAGACCCTGCCCTGTTTCGTGAAATGCCATCCTCTCTGCCGCCCCGACTCACATACCTTGAACGGGTTTTTCAACTTTCTGTGTCTCAAAGATCAGAAACGAGTTAAACAGAAATGACAAAAAATTTGACTTATAATAATTAAAGATATATCATGTTTTCTAAATATCAGATGTTAGCTTTTTTAAAAATCACTGGTGCTTGTGGATGGTCTTAATAGGCCATTATTCGATTTCGATGTAGCCTAACTGGGCAAATATGATTATGGTGTAAAGCCATTCGGCCAAGTTCTTCTGCCTCCCTTAGTTGCCTCCGAATTCCTCACGTGAAAAGGGCGCTGAAAGCTCTTAGCCACCGCGCATTTGCATTAGGCCTACTAACCTATTTGGCCTCAGGCGGGCAAAATGTAGCTTCCCATTCTTGACTTCAAGTAAAAGATTTTGGTGCTTTGCATTCCAACTCGCTTTATTTCAACTTCGGTTTCAAACTACGCCCCCTTTTGGCGTCCAATATCATCGGAATGGACAGTAAATCGTTGGTTGGGCGGAATGACTGATCCGCCACCGGCTTGGTTTGCATTCTGCTCTTTAAGTGCTTGGAAGGGGCTACAAAAGAACATATCAAAACCATAAAGATTGTCCTCTCTCTCCTTGACCATTGACAGCACAAACCAAATTGCTGAGGATGAAACTTTTGACATTAAACAAGATATCCATGGGACGGGCTCATGAATGAAACAAGAAATAGAGATGGGTGAAGCTGCACTGCACGGAAAAGCTCAAAAATGGCGAGGTTTTTGATACCTCAGAAAACCGCTACGCTCTTGAATTCACAATCGGGAGCGGAAAAACCATATCAAGTATCGAAAAAGATATCATTGTTACAAATCCTAGGAATAATCTTATGAATCGGATCATCAAAAGGATTTTCAAGATAAAAGGAGGAGCAAATGAATATCTATGTGGGTAATTTGTCTTACGAGCTTACAGAAGAAGACTTGAAAGAGGCTTTTGATGCCTTCGGACAGGTCGAGTCCGTCAAAATCATAAAAGACAATTACAGTGGCAGATCAAAAGGGTTTTGCTTCATAGAAATGCCGGATAATGCCAGCGCCCAGTCCGCGATAGAAGGCTTGGATGGCAAAGAGCTAAAAGGACGAACGATTAAGGTAAATAAAGCTCGAGCCCGTACCGAAGGCCATCGATACGGAGGAAATCGAGGGAGAGGAAGACAAGGTGGGGGGGGGCGTTTTTAACAAACGTTGCTCGAAAACAAAGCCTGAAACGGCAGGGCAAGAATAATCAGGCAACTCCGGTTGATAGAAAATAGGCCGCCAAAATTGAACCTGTACGCTGGGTTTATGGTTCCAAAATGAGAAAGGAAAATCATTGTTTAAACAGTTAGTTCCGAAGTCTCACAGCCGCTTAACAGAATCCTCAACCGAAAACAGGTAATCACAAAAAATACCCGAGCCGGTTTTGCCGAACAGCACCGACGGGGCCCGCTCTGACAAATCCTCGGCCCGGGATTTGTGGAAAAAGCGCAAATCGTCCAGGGCCAGGCACCGAACCAGAAGGAAAAACTTGCAAACCGCCCACCTTTAGCAGCCTGAGGGAAAGGAAAGAGTGGAGAGATTTCTTAGTGAAAAACCAGATGAGGAGAATTGTTCGGCCTCTGGTAAGAAGACCGAAATGCTGGAATATGGGGTACGCGTTTTTCGCCCGGGCCACCACAAAATCAGGAAACTCAAACGGATACATGCTGCGTCTTTTCACGGCTTTAGGCTCTGGCCCTCAAGTTGGTTGTTGATGGACTTTTTAAACCGTCAAGGATTGCGCAAAGGTGCACGCGTCATGGAATTAGGGTGCGGTTGGGGATTGGCAGGCATCTTCTGTGCAAAAAACCATGGTGCCGAAGTAACAAGCGTTGACATTGATTCAGAAGTCTTTCCATATTTGCATATACACACACAGATCAACCACGTCGAAGTCTCAACCATGCAGTTGGGGTTCGATGACCTGATAAGTGATCATCTGAAAGGCATTGATGTCATGATCGGTGCGGATATTTGTTTCTGGGATTCATTGGTCGATTCTCTAAAAGGGCTCATATGCCGCGCCTTGGGTGAAGGCGTTCAATTTGTGGTTATCGCTGATCCCGGAAGATCGAGTTTTGAAAAACTCGGTAGGCATTTCGTCCAAAAAATGAGAGGGGAAGTTCGGGACCGTTCTGTACAAAGGCCTTACCCCATTCAAGGCCACATTCTGAAGATAGGCTCCCTGCCACATTAGCGCTTTGGGGTGCGAACGCGTGAATAGAAAAAATGATCGTTATTAAAGCAAAAAAAGATAACACAGGCAAAATGGTCAAAACCATAGCGAAGGAGATCAACAAAAACCTCTCCGAGATCGTGCCACCTTTTAATCATGAGAAGGATGTAATACGATTACGGGATTACCATTACGAAACGGGAGGTATAAGATTGACCTATGAAATCCTGCGGAATGCTTGCCGTTCTAAAGCAGAGCAAAATCTATCGCCGTACCGGGAAAAGGGCATTACAATGCAGGTTGGCAGAAATAGCTGACAAAACACGGCTCGAAGTATCGGTTTACCCTCCTCCTTTTCCCACCTTTTTCGCGAGAACGTCAAACGAGATTAGTTGTGTGCTGTCTCTCACTGAATGATATTGGCTTGCCGGGGAACATGACAGGGCGATTCAGACATTTAAAGAGTTCTTGGAACTGGCAGAGCGTTGTGAGTATAGTTTGTTAACACTCATCATTTCAGATCATGACAAGGTATCAAAGGTAGGGATAAACCTAAAATAATTGGTATACAAAGCAATATCTTATGTTGAGCAAATTCCAGTGTATGTTAGGAAACCTTGCGTTTTGACGGCCATCGGATTAAGATGCCTGCATATGAAAAATATGAATCGGTCAATTTTCATGTTTTGGACTGGCAGTCTTCACCGATTTTCCCTGATGTGAGACAGAATGCAAGGATTGTTGACCCGAGGGTGATGACAACCTTCAAGAAATTCTGACCATAGTGTTTCTTTTCCGAAGGCCAAAATCATTGGTTCATTGGTAATCCTGAAACCCGATTTTTCGACGGGAGAACTTTCGATTGAATACCGTGCTACGGTTGTGATATAAATCCATAAAAAAATGGCCCAATAAACGAACATCTTATACCAGCCTATTTTATGGAATTTGACATCATTGTTCTCTCATGAATTTTATTACCCACCTATACCCGGTTTTTTCATTATAGCCCACTCTTGTTATAGGACCAAATGGAGGATCTTCTAATGGCAAGAAAGCCCACTTACGAAGAATTGGAACAAAAAGTCAAGGCGTTAGAGAAAGCCGAGGCTGAGCGCAAGCGATCCCAGGAGGCCTTAAAGGAGACCGAGGGGCGCTATCGTGATCTCATTGAAAGTGCTCACGACATGATCCAGAGTATCAGACCTGATGGTTCTTTTGGCTTTGTAAATCGCGCCTGGTTAGAGACGCTGGGATATGGTGAGGAAGAACTCCCTTCTTTGAATCTTTTCGATATCATTCATCCCGACTCGCTTCAACATTGCCAGCAGGTTTTCTCCAAGATTATGACCGGACAACGCGTCACCGATGTTCAGGCCACTTTTGTCGCCAAGGACGGCAGAGAGGTTTACGTGGAAGGTGGCGCAAGTCCGCGTCTAATTAGAGGAGAGGTCTTAGCCACTCACGCAATATTCCGTGACATCAGCGAGTATAGGAGGATAGAAGAACAGTTAGAGAACCACCGAGAGCACCTTGAGAAACTGGTGCATGAGCGTACTGTGGAACTGAAGGGCGTGAACCAACAACTGGAGCAGGAAATAGAGGAGCACAAGCTGGCAGAGGAAGCACTGCGGGAGAGCAAGGACAATCTAGACAAAGCCCAGAAGGTCGCCCATGTTGGAAACTGGAGCCGTGATTTGAAGACCGGTCAGAGCAAATGGTCCGACGAAATGTATCGCATTCTTGCCTGACCCCGGGAGATCCAGGAGAGATCTCTTATGAATTCATTCTGTCCCACATACACCCGGAAGACAGAGAACGTGTCACCGCAGTGCTAAAAGAAGCAG
>JABMQV010000652.1 GCA_013203065.1 Desulfobacteraceae bacterium
ACGAAAGCAGGTTTCAGAAAGCAGGTCGCGGATACCCCGGAGAGGCTGGCACATCTGAACAGCCTTTCCCAGGGAAAGTTCAGCCGCCACCGGCGGCATGGAAAAGTGTATTACGTGTATTCGGATGCGACCTACTGTAAATGCCTGTACTCGGGGAACGCGAAGGATTATCAGCATTACCTGGACCTGGAAAGGCAGCAGAACCTAAGTCCCATAGAAATGCTGAGGCCCGATATCGTGACAGGAATGGATTGGTCCCAGGCACCGTGGGGTCCATTTAATTGACGCCGGCCGGCAGTTCTCAAATGCCGGGAAACGGGTTGGCCGGGTCTCCGGGTCGTGTTTTCTTGTAAACGCCATCGGTCTCAGATCGGCCAAAATTAGTCAAGAATTGATTTGCAATACACTAGAAATTGGAAACTAAACAGCTCCTGACGAAAAAACAGGCTTATAAGAAGGGATTCCAGGTGTCAACTGCATGCGTGGCCGGAATATTTTGTAGCCCATGAGGATGTTGTCAGATCACCTTGAAAGGTGGCATTATGGACGTAAATTTCAGGAAAGCGATGAGATAGTCGGTCAGATCTTTGAATCCCTGACAAAGTTGGCAATCCTGCTGAGATATTCCGCTCCGCCAACCACATACGTATCGTTGTGCCCGGCCCCCCGTAAGGCGTAGAAGTATTTTGGCTCCTTTGAAGCGCTAAATAGTTTCTCTCCCATAGCAAAAGGTACAAGATGGTCTTCATCACCATGTATAATGAGCTTGGGAACCCTGATGCGACCAATTTTTTCCAGGTTGTTATAGTTGGCAGGCAAAAAATAAGAAAACGCATTGAACAGGATCATGCTTCTTGCCATCCCCTTTGTTGAGGTAAACCCACTTTCAATAATTATCCCCTTTACATCCCTGCTGAGGGCTACCTCAATGGCGACCGCCGCCCCAAGGGACCGACCAAAAAGAATAATCTTGTCCGGCGGAAAATGCTCCTTTTCAACCAGATAATCATAAGCGGCCAGCCCATCCATATAAATGCCTTTTTCAGACGGTCGGCCACCGCTCTTACCATACCCGCGATAATCAAAGATAAAAACCTGAAGACCCTTTTCCAGAAGCAACCCGATATTGTGAAGACGGTGTGATATATTTCCAGCATTTCCGTGAAAAAACAGGATGACCGGTGAGTCCGCCTTCTGAGGAAAAAACCATCCGTGCAGCCGTTTCCCGTCTCCGGAATCAATATAGACGTCCTTATAGGTCAAATGAAGCGCTTCAGGGGTTAGATCCAGTGAAGAATCAGGAAAGAAGACAAAAAAATTTTCTACCCTGGGATAGAAGAAATAGAAGGAGGTGAGAAACAAGACCACCAGCCCGATCAGGACCGCCCATTTTGTCGGCATAGCCACTACCTTACCAACTTATCTTATTCGAGGCGCTTTATTGCCAATTTCTCAATAAGTCCGGGAGAGATAATCGGCTTTCTAGGAGGCTGTATTCTCAAAGGAGACCTTGCTCTTTTAAATCGGTCATGGAACGTTGCCCTATGTTCGTCACCTTACTCAGGGCCTGGGTAAAATGAACAACCGATTCCATGGCCACACCAGAGTTGATCATCACCATCCCTTGATCAATGTGTCGTTCGATTTCGTCCCACGTCTCGGCACCAGCCAACTTCCTGGCCAGCCCGATCTCCTGAAGGACCATTCCGACTATGGCCTTGATCACCTTTTCTGCGCCTTGTTTTTGAGGTTCGGGAAGCCGGCCGGCTGACTCAAGGACATTCGAGACCCAGATAAGCCCTGATTTGATCTTCTCGCTCTGTGAAAACGCCATTATTGTCTCTCGGATGTTCATCTACTATGTCTCCCTCCTAGTGCGGTGTCTCAAAGGTTCTGTCCTCGAGTCCGGCATTTTGACATTCTGACGGTAAGTGAGCAAAGGCCGGCTAACCTGTCAAACTTAACCGTTAGCCTTGAAGATCTCAAGAGTTTTCCTTTCTTATGGTGTGGGTTTTCCCTTGACCAAGGCCTCTTTTCTTTATATGAGTGCTTCGGATTGCGGCTTTGCTGCTTGTCCCAAGAATCTAAAACCGTGGAAGGATAGATAAGATGTATACTGCCAGTGACTTAAGAAAAGGGTTGAAAATTCAGATCGATAACGAGCCATATGTCATTATTGATTTCCAGTTCTCAAAACCTGGAAAGGGCCAGTCCCTTTATCGCTGTAAACTGAAAAATATGATCACCGGGGCCATTATCGACCCTACTTACCGGTCAGGAGATACGTTTCAGAAGGCCGCCTTGGAAGAGCGCAGGATGCAATATCTTTACAACCAGGAGGATGAGTTCTGTTTCATGGACGTTGAGAACTATGAACAGACCTTCCTTTCAGCGGACCAAGTGGGCGATGCCAGGAATTTTCTGACAGATAACCTGGAAGCAGAGATCCTGTTCTTCGAGGATAGAGCCATCGGTATCACCCTACCGAATTTTGTGGACCTAACCGTTACAAAGGCCGATCCCTGGGCAAAGGGCGATTCTGTTGCCGGCGACACAAAGCCGGTCACATTGGAGACAGGCTACGTCCTCAGAGTCCCACCATTTATTGAGGAGCAGACCAGAATAACCCTTGATACGCGTACCGGTGAATATGTCACCAGAGTCAAAGAATGAGTCTTTGGATGAACAACAGCGGTTGGCCAGCCGGAACCGGCACCTGTGGCTCCGGGCCAGGACACTGCAATCCATCAGGCGGTTCTTTATTGAGCACGATTATCTAGAGGTTGAAACCCCCTGCCTTATTCCCGCGCCTCCCCCAGAACCCCACATAGACGCTGTTCGCTCAGGCACCTTATATCTCCATACCTCTCCTGAATTATGCATGAAACGGCTCCTTGCTGCCGGTTATCCCAAAATATTTCAAATTAACAGGTGTTTTCGCCAGGGTGAAAGGGGGGATCACCACCTGCCTGAGTTCACTCTCCTGGAATGGTATGAAGCCAAAACAGACTATGTTGGCCTCATGGAGGAGTGCGAGAGATTGTTATTATCTGTATGCCAGGAGATTTGTGGTGCTCGAGAGATCCATTATCAGGGTATGGAAATCGATCTTCAAAGTCCTTGGGAGAAAATTTCGGTAAACGAGGCCTTTGACCGATATGCTCATTCAGCCCCGTATAGCGCCCTTGAACAAGGTTTTTTTGATCGGGTCATGGTGGAAAAAGTGGAACCACACCTCGGCACCATCAGACCTACCTTTATCTATGACTATCCTGCCCCGTTGGCTGCCTTGGCCCGTCTGAAAAGGGATGATCCCAGGCTTGCCGAGAGGTTTGAACTCTACGTCGGCGGCGTAGAACTGGCAAATGGCTTTTCCGAACTAATTGACGCCGAAGAGCAGAGAGAAAGGTTCGAAGAATACCAGAAACAGAGGGCCAGTTTGGATAAGGCCATTTACCCGATGCCCGAGAGATTCCTGAAATCACTGAAATACATGCCCGAAGCCGCAGGCATTGCCCTCGGGGTAGACAGACTTGTGATGATACTCGCAGGGAGATCCAAAATAGACGACGTCGTAACCTTCACACCCGAAGAACTGTAGGATTTCCTTGATTTATGCGGTGTTTCGAGATATAAGACATGCAGACAAGATAGATATGTAGTGCAAACCCCACAAGATGTGGAGCAATATATATCGGATGTCCTATTCTAAAGTGAACAAGTGGATTCCATGGAAAGCTCGACACACCCAGTCCCTAGCGGTAAAATTGCAGCGCGCCCAAAGGCCACCAGACCGAAGAGATGCCTCTCTTGCGGGACATCATTGATTAAACCCAGCAGAAGATATTGCTCAAAGGCATGCCGTCACCAAATCAACTGGGTCCTCTCTCTTTCAAAAGGCTTGCTCAGGACTTTTAATGCCAGGTATGCTGCCTTCTGTTTCACCCATGAACATGTAATATTGGATGTGCTTCCAGTCTGGTCAAAAGAAATTTCCCGCTTTATTTGCAAAAGGAGCAATGGCAAGAAGCCTGCTGAGGACCTAAAGAATCTTATACTTGAGTCCGGGCGGGAGTGGCACCACCTGGTAAACAACAATACTTCAAAAAGCTACGCATCCCTCTCTCTGCTCACAAAGAACAACAAGGAGAATATTGACCCCGGAAGCATCAAGCCTGACGCAAAGGTCCATCCAAGGCTTTCTAAACATGAAACCAACTGCCTGAAGATTCTGAGGCTCGACAGGGAGGACCTATCCTCTGATGAGCATAAGCGCAAAATAAGAACGGCATATAAGAGAATGGCCAAGCTCCACCACCCGGACGTGGGAGGGGATGCAGGAAAATTCAGGCAATTGGCCGAGGCTCACCAACAGATGCTCCTGTGGGCACAGAACCCCCAGTATACATCCAAAAAGGCGCTTCAAGGCAGCTGGTCTTATGATGGCTATACCAGCCGATGGTCGCCCCCCTTATGACCGGACCCCACGGTGCCAGAAATCATTGAGAACTTACCAACAAAACATCTTCACATCTTGCTGAAAAGTTACAAACTAAGACTCTAATACTGCCCGGTGAGACACGAGTCCATAAATCTGAGGTCCACGACGGCGATATATCCCAAGTTTTTTCGCCCCTATTTCTTCTTAAGCCGATTGATCCTCTTTCGGATCGCTTCCTCAAATCCCCTATCGGTAGGCCGGTAGAAAACCCTGTTTCCTATCTCTTTAGGCAGGTATTCCTGTTCCACCCAGCCCCCTGGATAGTTGTGGGGATAGCGGTATCCTCGGCTGTAGCCAAGCCTTTTCATCAACCGAGTGGGAGCGTTTCTAATATGCAGGGGGACAGGCAGGGGACCCGACCTTTTGATCTCCTTCTTGACAGATTTCTCCGCCAGATAAAGGGCATTGCTTTTAGGTGCAGATGCCAAGTAGACAGCAGCCTCTGCTAAGGCCAACTCCGCTTCCGGGGGTCCCACTTTTTGCCAGGCCTCAAAGGCGGCCATAGCCACCTGCAGGGCATCTGGATCAGCCAGACCCACATCTTCCGAGGCAAACCGGATCATCCTCCGACCGATGAACAGAGGGTCTTCTCCGGCCTCAAGCATTCGAAAAAGCCAGTATATGGATGCCTGTGTATCACTTCCTCTCAGACTCTTATGAAAGGCCGAAATTATGTTATAGTGCTCTTCTCCGTCCTTGTCATAGGGCAGCGCCTTGACGTCGAGGGCCTTCTCAACAATCGCCTTGTTCACATGGGCATGACCTTCCCCATGAGTATCGATGGTATAGTAAACCGTTGCTTCCAGGTTATTCAGGGCCACTCGGGCATCCCCATGGGAGACATCAACCAGATGATCGAATGCCTCGGGCATGATCTCAATATTTATATTCCCTAATCCCTGCCCCTTGTCCTTATGGGCCCGGTTCAGGAGGGACTTCAAGTCCTCACGTTCCAAGGGATGAAGGGTCATAACCCTGGCCCTTGAAAGAAGGGGTGGAATGATCTCAAAGGAGGGGTTTTGTGTCGTGGCCCCTATCAGGACGATGAGCCCGCTCTCCACATGTGGGAGGAAGGCATCCTGCTGGGCCTTGTTGAACCGATGTATTTCATCCACAAAGAGGATAGAGGATTTGCCCGAGATGGCCTTGATCCTCTTGGCCTCCTCAACGATCTGTCTGAGCTCCTTCACCCCCGAGGTCACTGCGGAAAACGCATAGAATGAAAGTTGAGCATACCGGCCAATCAATCTGGCAAGCGTGGTCTTGCCGGAACCGGGAGGTCCCCAAAAAACCACAGAGAAGATACGTCCTGTCTTGAGGGCATTTGGGAGAAGGCACCCGGGGCCGAGGAGATGTCTCTGCCCCACCACATCCTCGAGTTTTTGCGGCCTCATACTCTCTGCCAGAGGCACTTCAAGGTTTTCTAGGGGATTACCGTTCATGGGCGCCCTTTGGCTGCTAGGGTCGCGGTGAAAAATGAAAAAATCCTGTCCACCTCCAGAGGTCTTCCAACCACCAGACCCGCTCCCAGCTTTCTCAAGACGTCCTGGCTTTTCCTGTCTTTTGC
Source organism: Desulfobacteraceae bacterium (assembly GCA_013203065.1). The sequence continues at coordinate 6,069 of JABMQV010000652.1, forward strand.
GGAGTCAACCATTACAATTGGCAAATCAGGGTCCAATTCTTTGATCTTTTTGATTATCTTTGAGGGCTCAAGCTGCCGTGAATTATGGTTGCCAATGACCAGATCAAGCTTGTTTTTCTTCAATAGCTTGAGCCCTTCCCTAACCGTGGAGACAACCATCGGCCGGGCCCCCTTCTTCAGAAACGATTTAAAAAGAAGGTCCTGAACAATCCCCCCTTCTGAGATGATCAACACGTGCGAATTCTTTATCCCCATTCGAGTGCCTCTGGGCCTGGGAATTTCCTGGGCAATGGGTAATGTAACAATGAAGGTTGACCCCTTCCCTTCCTGGCTGATAACCTCAACATCCCCACCATGCCGAGTGACAATGGCAAGGGCAAGGCTCAATCCAAGGCCCGATGAAGGCCTCCCCTTGGTGGTGAAAAACGGGTCGAATATCTTATCCCTGATATCCTCCCCTATCCCTACCCCATTATCCTGTATGTAGACATGCGCAAGGCCCGAATGCTCCTCTGTGGTCAAATATATCTCGCCCTTGTCGGGTAATGCATCCACCGCATTTAGAATCATTGCTACCAGGACATCCCGTATCTCCTGAGGATTGCCCTTTACAGGTGAGAGGGATCTTAGGTAGGTTTTTATTCTGATGTTGCCATCCTCACCTTTGCTTCCCCGGTTCAATTTGGGTCGTGTTAGAGAGATGGCATCCCGGAGGACCTTCCTCACGTCCAGGAGAGAAAGATCAGAGGGTTCATTTTCCCGTTTTGAAAGGCAGCTGAGTTGCCTGGAAATGAGGCTTCCCATTTCCCAGGCCGTTTCAAGTCCCTTGACTGAGCGAGTTTCCTCGTTATTCTCAAGGGGCGTTCTGCCGCTAAAATGCTTGGCATGATCACCCAGGGCCCTCAGACAGCCTTTCAATTCCTTATTCATACCCGAAGCCATACGAACCAGGGAATCCATCCGCTGGGCTCGTCGGAGCTTCATTTCTTCTCGTTTTTCCTGATCTACGCACAGCATAGTGAGAAGGAACGCCTTGCGCCCCAGGTATCTTATCTTCTTGACTCTCATGTAATAGCAAAGTCTTTCCCTCTCCTTTGTCACCAGATATAACTCATTTTGTTCCTTTAGTGTTTTTGCCGAAACCCTTCTCTGTTGAAGCGCCCTCACGTATTCGGCGGAATCACGATGAATGAGTTCACCAAGTTCTTGACCCAAAAGTTCTTCCGCTGAATATCCGAGTTCCTCTCTCAGGGCCTCATTGGTGAAAATGATCTTCCCTCGCTGGATCAGCACTACGGCTCCAGGAATAAGCTTGAGCAGTTCCCTGGTCTCTCTTAGTGCCTTTCGAAAGATCCTTGTTTCCTTTCTGGAGGCAGTCAGTTCGTCTCTCAGACGTCGCTTTTCATTCCTAAGCCTCTCAACTCTGTCTTTTAAAATCGCGTCCATGGTATTTCTGTTATTTGGGTCTCGTTTTGGGTGTAAATCAAGACAATTGGTTATTAAAAATTCCGTTGTAGTCGGTGGTGTGCCAACAGTGAAGATACCGGAGTATCGGCCTCCGTCTGTATGCGAGTATTTCTATAGCCGACAGGCTTACGCCAAGATTAGAAATGCACCATCATGAAAACGTCCTTGATGATCAGAGAGCTATAG
>JABMQV010000653.1 GCA_013203065.1 Desulfobacteraceae bacterium
CAAGTTGTCCGACTCATCCATAAAGACATAAAACCTTCTCATATTATGACCTTTGACGCATTCAAGAATGCCATACGCGTTCTTATGGCGATCGCCGGTTCAACCAACGCCGTATTACATCTGCAGGCCGTTGCATCCGAATTGGAACTGGATATTCAACCGGAAACATTCAATTCGATGAGTGAAGAAACGCCGTTTATCTGCGACATTGCACCATCCGGTCCCAGCGAAAACCTCATGAGAGACTTTGATGAAGCCGGCGGGATTCCATCGGTATTAAAAGAACTTGAGCCGTTGCTTGCGTGCCATGCGATGACCGTTACGGGGAGAAGCGTTGGGGACAATCTGAAAGACGTACCAGTAGGAGATCGCAGCATCATCTATCCTCTCGACAAACCACTGGGCAGAGAAGGCGGACTCATTTTTTTAAAAGGCACACTTGCGCCAAGCGGAGCCCTTATAAAGAAATCGGCGGTCCCAGCAGAAATGTTCGAGCACAAAGGACCTGCAAGGATTTTTGCCAGTGAGGAGGCTGCATGCGAAGCGCTGATTGAGGATCAGATCACCCCGGGAGAGGTGGTAATTGTAAGATATATGGGCCCCAAGGGAGCTCCGGGGATGCGATTGCTGCAGAGATTCCTTTGGATTCTGTCTGCAAAAGGAATGCAGGACAAAGTCGCGTTTGTCACAGATGGTCGCTTTTCCGGAACGAACAAGGGTTGCGCCGTGGCGCATGTTACACCGGAAGCTGCTGCAGGGGGGCCTCTGGCTGTCGTCCAAGACGGCGATATGGTTGAAATCAACATCCCGGGCAAAGAGTTGAACATATTGATACCGACCGAGGAGCTTTCGGCAAGGCTTTCCGCATGGTCACTACCCCAAAAGAAAAGCCAGAAAGGCTACCTTGCTATTTACTCCAAGTTGGCAAAATCAGCGGAAGGAGGCGCCGCCCTGAATTATAAACCTGAACTATAAATAGTTGCGAAATCACGGCTATATCGGGTCCGCTGTCTGTAAGATCAGTAGAGAAACAGTACAAGCGGGGGTTTGCCAAGGCAGCGGCATGCCTGCTGTCAAATAAAAATGAGATGATTCAAAGGTTACTGCAGCCAAATGCAGCTTCGGCCGTAAGGAGGGCAACATGGGCAAGGAAATCGATTTGAACTGTGACGGAGGAGAGAGCTTCGGCATTTACACTCTTGGGAACGATGAGGCTATGATGACGCAGGTGACCTCCATCAGCATCGGATGCGGCTTCCATGGTGGGGATCCCCATGTGATGCGAAAGACGGTTGCGTTGGCCAAGGAGTATGGTGTAGCAATAGGTGCACATCCCGGGTTTCCGGATTCCATTGGGTTCGGCCGACGAAAAATGGAGATTACGCCGGAAGAAGGAAAGGACTATATTCTGTATCAGGTGGGAGCGCTCAAGGCATTCTGCGAAGCATATGATGTGCCTTTGCAGCATGTGAAACCCCATGGACAGTTCTATAACATGGCGTGGACGGACGAAGATCTGGCCAGAAGCATTCTTGAGGCCATTCAGACCATTAAGCCCGAACCTGTATTCCTGGCACTCTATAACACCATGCCTTATGAGATGGCTGAATCCATGGGGATGCGGGTTGCGGGGGAGTTCTATGCTGATTTGGACTATGCCCCGGACGGAACCACGTTCATCAAAAAGACACATGGAGAAATCGATATTGGGGCGACGGTGGATAAAGTGGTCAAGATGGTGCTCGAAGAAAAAGTGATGGCCTCAAATGGTGAGGAAATTCAAGTGCGGGGCAGAAGTGTTTGCTTTCACGGGGATAACCTGAAAGGTTATGAGATTGTTCAAGCGGTGAAAGAAGCACTTATACAGAATGGGGTAAAGGTCGTTCCTATCGGGCAGCAGTTTGGATCATAAGTTCTTTAGCACGTTTTTCGATTTTTTGAGAAAGGAATGCTTCCGTGATTTACGAGTCGATACGGTATCTTAATTCGGGGGACCAGTTTCTCACCATTGAAATAGGTGATGAAATGAGCCTTAAAGCGAACTTTAAGGTCATCGGGATTAACAAGGCCATCAAGCAAGCCGGGATCACAGGTGTCATCGAGA
>JABMQV010000654.1 GCA_013203065.1 Desulfobacteraceae bacterium
ATTTTGTATCTATATTTTTCCAATAAATCAAGAGGGTTACGTCTGCTTATTTGGATTCTTGGCTTTTAGGGTACAAAATTTTGTACTTTGGGGGGTGGGATTGTCTTGTAGCAAGAATTATGGGATGCATAGAAAAAAGCTATCTAAAACAAGGGGTTGCAGGATAAGGCTGAAAAAATTTCAATTTGGCAAGCATCTTGCATAATGAGAACGGCAAATAGTTACATAAATACTCTTTCCTCCTAACGACCAACCGCCCCATCCGGGCGGTTGGTTTTTTTTGACCCTAATAACCCAGACGTCTGAGGGCCCTGGTGTCCCTGCTCCAATTTTTCTCCACTCGCACCATGAGGTCAAGATAGACCTGCAACCCAAAAATTTTCTCCAATTCAAGCCTGGCTGTTTGGCCAATGGCCTTGATCATTCTGCCCCCGCGACCGATGAGGATTCTTTTCTGGGAATCTGTCTCCACATGAATTCGAGCCGAGATAGAAAGGAGGTTATTGTTTGAACGCTCCTCCAGTCTATCCACCGTAACCGCTGAAGAATAGGGAAGTTCCTTCCGCGTGTGCGAATAGATCTTTTCACGGATGATCTCAGAGATCAGGAACCCTTCTGATACGTCTGTGGTCATATCCTCGGGGAAGAACCTAGGTCCCGGCTCTAATCTCGATTTGAGGGCCTCCAAAAGCGTGTCGACCCCATCGCCCTGAAGGGCAGAAATGGGGACGATTTCATGGAAAGGGTACTCGCGGTCATAGCCCTCAATGATTGGCAAGAGTTGGTCTTTCGGGCCTTTATCGATCTTATTGATGGCGAGGATAGAGGGCCTTTTTACCCTCCTCAGGGTTGCCATAATGGATCCAATTTCCTGGTCATGGGCTCGGCCCATTTCAACCATTAGAAGCAATATGTCAACTTCATAGAAAGCTGCCAGAGCCGACTGAACCATGCTTTCGTGCAGACTGGTCCTGGTCTTATGGATGCCGGGAGTATCGAGAAACACCATTTGCAGCCCTTCGCCGTGGTAAATCCCGAGGATGCGATTTCTTGTGGTCTGGGGTTTGGGGGATACGATTGCCAATTTGGTCCCCAGAATCCGATTTAAAAGGGTGGATTTCCCCACATTAGGCGGGCCTACGATGGCGATGAAACCGGACAAAAAACTCATATTACCTCAACCCTCACCCTGCCCCTGGGGATGTTATCGTCGACCTCGACGCCTTCCACAATCGCACCTGTCTTTTTTTTGATCAACAGGAGGCCTTGATTCCTATGGCCCCTCACGAGAGGGATATCGTTTTCAGGGGCCCGTATCCTTATCCGTGATGCTGCCCCTGGGCTTGGTAGATCCGGTTCTATCATTTTTTGGTGTATACCTGATCGGACCAGAAACCCAAAGGCCGGGTGCCAGGGACCTGCTACGATTTGGCCCTCCTTTAGAAGCGAGGGAGAGGCCTGCAACCCGATTCGGATTACGGGAATCCCTTGAGTTTCTAATCGCATACAGGCCTCAATACATTGGTTGACAGCATCATCAAGGTCCATGGGTTCATATCTCCCCTCGCCGTAAAGGCGGGCAAGTTCTGTTCCCTGGATGATCAAGGCAGGATAGAAACGGACCCCGTCGGGTCGCAGGCGCATGACCTCCGTGATCGTCTTCCGGAATTTTTCCTCAGAGTCACCCGGCAGGCCTGGCATAAGCTGAATTCCCACCCGAAAGCCGTATCTCTTGAGCGTTTGAACCGCCCCGAAAGTGTCCTCGGCAGTATGCCCTCGTCTGGAGAGGCGGAGGACCTCATTGTCCATGGACTGGGCTCCCACCTCTATAGTCCTGACCCCTTTGATTTTCATGATTTCCAGCCTTTCAGGATCCAAGGCATCTGGCCGTGTGGAGACCCTGATTGACCGAAAAAAACCCTTTTTGATATAGCGGGCCCCTATCCCCAGAAGCTCCTCCATCCGGCCAAAGGGAAGGTTTGTGAAAGTGCCGCCATAGAATGCGATTTGAGGATCCTTTTGTTGATGGTAATGTCTTGAATGGATGGCGTTGTTGAGGATATCTTCGATGTCTTTCCCTTTGAGGGGTTGGCTGGGTTGAGACGTTATCTTCTCCTGCTCGCAGAAGATACATCGATGAGGGCATCCCATGTTTGGGATAAAGATTGGCACAATGAAAGGTCTCAGCCCTCTTTTAAACAAGAAAAGGCCTCCTTTGCCGCCATTTGTTCGGCCTCCTTTTTGCTTCTTCCCTCGCCTTGGGCCAGGACCCGGCCATTAAGGGTCAGAGACACCCGAAATGTCTTGTCGTGGTCGGGGCCAGCCTCTTCCACCATGCTATACTTAGGCAGGGCCTTGAAGGCCTGCTGAGTGTATTCTTGGAGCAAGCTCTTAAAGTCTTGTACCATTTCTCTTGAGCCGACCTTTTCCAAGAAGGGAGAAAAGAGTCTTCGAATAATCTCCATGGTCTTAGGGAACCCGGCATCGAGGTAGAGGGCACCCATAAGGGCCTCGGTGGTGTCTGCCAGTATGGAAGGCTTTTCCCTTCCGTGGCTCTGTTCCTCCCCCCTGCCCAAGAGCAGGTAGTCACCTAAACCGAGCCTTTGGGCAACCTGGTAGAGCCCGGTTTCACCGACCAAGATGGCCCTGAATTTTGACAGCTCGCCCTCTTCGGCACGCTGAAACAATTCCATCAGAATGTGACTGATCGCCAGCTCCAGTACTGCGTCGCCCAGGAATTCAAGACGTTCGTTATCCTCAAGATCGGAATTTGCCCGTTCATTCACATAAGAGGAGTGACGAAATGCCTGGTAGAGCAATTTGGGTTGCTTGAAGCGATAACCCAGTGCCTTACAAAGCGTTTCAAGTCCGGATTTGGAGGCATCGTCCATGGCATTAAGGCTTAGATTTGGAGATCATGGTCCATAACGGATAAAGACCTGGCGTTTGCCCAATCGTGGCCCAATTTTACAAGAGGGTTCATACATTTTCAAGTCAAGAAAATAGATAGGTCAGATGAGGGAAAATTTTATTATTTATTTGACTTACTTGGAAGAGTTAATTATATTAATCGGCTTTCCTCAAAAACAAAAAGGAAGATATTTTTATGAAGAAGTCGGTCATCTTGAAAGAGGAAGATATCTCCGCCAAGGTCCAAAAAATGGCGAAGGAGATTTTGGATAGGAATCGTTCAGTGGATGACATCGTCCTGGTTGGTATTCGAACAGGGGGTGCATTTCTGGCTGAGCGGCTTCAGGCGGCTATTTCTTCCCTTGGGGTGTCGCCGCCCCCTTTAGGAATTCTTGATATCACGCTGTATCGTGACGACTGGACAAAGATCGGACCTACCCCCGTCGTTGGAAAAACCGAGCTGCCATTCTCCATTTCCGACAGGGTGGTTATCCTGGTGGATGACGTGCTCTACACGGGAAGGACCGTGCGGGCAGCCATGGACGCCCTTATGGATTATGGCCGGCCCAGGAGGATTGAACTTGCCATCCTGGTGGACAGGGGGGATGTCTTCAGGGAACTCCCCATTTCATCCAACTATGTGGGCTGGGTTTGGGGGACCGCACCAGAGGAGACCATAAATGTTTACCTCAAAGAGGCCGGATTTCATGATCACGTGGCCATTGAGGGAAAAAAGGCGGCCTGACAGTGCGGCGTAAAAAGAAATCAAAGAAAAAATCTGCTCCCCCCACCTTACAACCCTCGGAAGTGAGTCTCCTTGCTTCAATTCTTCAAGACCTCGGAAGTGCAGATCCTCAGCAGATTGTGGCCAGAGTTCCAAACGCCCTCCTCGCCCGGGTACTCGTTGATCGCCTCCCGCTGGATGAATCCTCTGTTTCTTTGATATCCGCCCTAGAAGAGGGGTTTGAGGATAAGCAGGTACGTAAGGCGGTAAGGCGGGTCTTGTTCAAACTCGAGAAAAAGGGGATCTCTGTCGGTGATTTTCATGACGGGAGAGGCGCCGTTACTCCTGTTTTGAAGCCCCCGACAGAGGAAAAGCCAGTTGCCTTTCTAGGGCCCTTGGACATGACGGGGAGCAGACCGTTCTTGATAACATTGAGTCGGACGATGAGGGGCATTGACGTAGGAATGGGAATCGTCTCTGGCGAGGGGGGAATACAACACATACTGTACGGAACCTTCAGCAAGAAATGGCTGAAAGGGATTCAGGAACAAATAGCCCGAGAATCCGGACCCCTCGTGGAGACCAGCCTGGCCCATGCCACCACTATTCTTGAAGATGCCTACCAACGGCATCTGGAGGTTCATTCAGATGCTCCTGAGGATTACCTTGAACTGAGACCCAGGTTGTTGGATAAGACCTCACCCCTTGATGCCCCGCCAATCTATGAGTTCATATCTGAGGATTCGATCTCTCAAGATCTCTTGACAGATTCACGGATAGAGAAATTGTTTCAGCATGAATTGATGGCGTCATGGGTTGTGGGTTTTGAGGAACTCAGGCCGTTCATGGAGGATATCTCCAAGGCAGATGACAGCCCGATTGTACTGACGGGGGCCCAGAAGTCGGCGCGGTTCAGGGAGATAGAGGAGAAATGCATGGAGGAGCTTTTTCCTGCCCCCAAACGGGCCTTACTGAAACGCAGGTTTGAAGAAATGGCCTATATGTTTTTGAAGCTGGACCTGGAAGAATTTTCCAGACTCTCCCTTGCCGCGGCGCTGAGTATGGATGAAGATGAGTCTATCCTGCGGAAGAATCCTGTGATTGAGCGCATTGTTAAACACAGCCTTGATTTGTATGGGGAGATGTTGGAAAGAGGAGACTCAGAAGAGGTCAGCGAAAAGCGATTGGAAGACCGTTCTCCCGGCATCATAACCCCTTGAAAAAGGAGAGAGTCATGCCCGTCACAATTTCTTTGAGAACCGATTCAAGAATCCAGATGGTAGATATCACTGCCTCGGTTCAAGGGGAGGTCTCAAAGGCCAGTGTGTCCGATGGCATCTGTGTCGTCTATGTCCCGCACACCACAGCAGGGATAACCATCAATGAAGGCGCGGACCCTGCTGTTTACCAGGATATAATTGTAAAGCTAAATGAGCTTGTACCCCCAAATGCCGGTTACCGTCACATGGAAGGAAATGCGGACAGCCATATCAAGGCGTCACTCATGGGCAGTTCTGTAACTTTGTTGGTTGAAAATGGCCGGCTTGTTCTTGGGACCTGGCAGAAGATCTTTTTCTGTGAGTTCGATGGCCCGAGATCGCGGAAGGTGTACGTTAAAGCGAGCTAAGGAAGCTCTGACAAAGACTTGGCACAGGGGCGGCTAATTGTCGGAGGCGTTTTTCGTCTAACATAAATCCATAGCCATGTATGTGCATATGGCGAAAAAGGAGTAATTCAAGAAACCCTTCGAACTGTTCGTCCGAAACAAAACCCCTCTCCCGTGATTTTATTAATAGATCCTTATGCCAGTTCTCATCCTTCTGCAATTTGACACCTCTGTTTTGTAGCTGGTAACGAAGGATACCTTCGATACCGGTATATACATTTTGCAAAAGTGTGCCAAGTGCAATGACCTCATATTCCGAGAGTTCTGTCTTGGCCGAGAGGTCCTCAATCATTGTAACCGTCTTTTCGATGTTTTTTCGTTCATCAAGCAAAAAAGAATCCTTACCGCTCATATATGCTAACCCCCTTTGCACGGATAATTGAAGCTATGGGTGTGTCCTGCGATAAGTCAACAAGATCAACAGGTTTCGAAAGCGCCATAAATAGGCGGGCATAAAACTTGAAAAACATCTCTGGTGAAATCCCCTCAACGGCCAAATCGATATCTC
>JABMQV010000655.1 GCA_013203065.1 Desulfobacteraceae bacterium
AGTCTCGGGTGTGTTTAGATACTTGGGAAGGCTCTCATCCAGTACCCTGCCGCCAAACCCCACAACCCGCGCACCCTTTCTAAGGTCAAATATGGGAAATATGATCCGGCCCCTGAATCGATCGTAATACCCCCCTTTTTTGCCTGGGACAATAACACCCGCCTCAACAGCGCCATTCAGGTCCATGTTATGGCCCTTGAGGTCTTTTACCAGTCCATCCCATCCATCAGGTGCATATCCCAGACGAAACTCAGCAACTATTTCCCCTGGGATAGACCTCTTTTTGAGATAATCCCTGGCGGCTTTCCCATTGGCAGGATGCTTAAGTGCCTTCTGAAAATAGGCAGCTGTCTTCTCATTAATCCTATAAAGAACCTCTCTCTTTGCCGCCTTCTGCCTTTCTGCGGCCTGAGAAAACCCTTCTGAAATGGTGATATTATACCGTTCTGCCAGGTCCCTCAGGGCCTCTGGAAAGGTGGCGCCATGGTATTCCATCCAAAAGGAAAAGATATCGCCGCCTTTCTTGCATCCAAAGCAATGAAACGTATGTTTCTCCGGGCTGACCGTAAAGGAGGGCTCCTTTTCAGCATGGAAAGGGCAAAGTCCTATATGGTTCCGGCCGGCCTTCCGAAGCTGCACATACTGGCCAATAAGTTCCACGATATCGGCCGTGTTCTTTATCTCTTCTTTTGCAGACTGATAAGAAGTCATCACAGCTCTACAACTGTTATTGCCTCACCACCAAATTTTGAATCCGCACCACCAATCCTTTTTACAAAAGGTACTTCCTTGAGATGAGCGCGGATGGCCTCCCTCAACCTTCCCGTTCCGAATCCATGGATGACCCTGAGGGTCAAATCTCCTTCCACCAGGGCCCGGTCTATGCTCTTGTCAATCAGGGGAATGGCATCGTCCACCCTGTATCCAATCACATTCACCTCTCTCAGTGGATGCCTCTTGGATTCCCAGGAGACAGTTCCGACCGCCTCATAAGACCTGTGCCCCTGGGTAGCTCGTATCATCTCCAGGTCCTCAATCTCGCAAGAGACAGTAACATTACCAAGTATGACCTGGGCACGCCCGGCCGACAGATCCACTGACTTGACAACCCCTTTTTGCCCGAGTGTCTTGTAAAAGACGGATTGCCCTGCCTGAAGGTCTCCGGGAGCGGTAAAACGCCCTTTATCATCCCCCGGGTCAAATTGACCCAATAAATTGTGGGTTGCCTCTTTGTACCCTTTGGCTGCCTGGGACTGTGAGGCCCCGCTCTTCAAGAGGTTTATGGCCTCTTTGAACTCGGCTTGCGCCTCTTTTATTACCTCCTCTGCCTCAGCCCTCTTGGCCTTCATAAGACACCTTTTCTCTTCATCCAGCTCAACGAGCCGCTCCTTTAACCTCCGGGTGGCAGAAAGATACCCTCTTTTGCTATCCTCTGCTTCTTTCTTCTCGAATTCGGCTTCCACTTTGAGGCGATTCAGCTTATCTATGAGCCGATTTAGATGGACTTCATCTTTTTCCAGATAGCCCCTGGCGTCTTCAAGGATGCTTGTGGGCACCCCCATATCTCGGGCGATCTCCAGCGCGTGACTCACACCGGGAGCGCCGTAGTTCAGCCCGAAGGTGGGACGACTTTTTGCCTTATCGAACGCCGCAGAGGCATTGACGGCCCGTTCATTCAAAAGAGCATACGTCTTCAACCTGTTCAGGTGGGTGGATACGGTCACACATGCCCCCAGGCCGGCAAGATAGTTCAAAGCGGCCATGGTAAGGGCAGCCCCTTCATTCGGGTCGGTGCCCATGCCCGGTTCATCAACAATGACGAGGCTCCTTTGGTCCGCATTCTCCAGGATATATTTCAAGTGCGCCGCGTGAGCCGAAAAGGTGCTAAGGCCATTTTCTATATCTTGATCATCCCCGATATCAGCCATGACCTGATCAAAGATAGGCAGACGACTCCCTTCCTCCGCGGGGATATGGATGCCGGTCTGGGCCATGAGGCTCAATACCCCCAATGTCTTTAGCGCAACGGTCTTTCCGCCCCGGTTAGGTCCTGAAATTATCAATACGTTTCGATCGTGATCCAACCTGATATCCACAGGTACGGGGAGGTCTTGGCTTGCATCTGTCTTTCTCTTATCCAAGGCCAGGGAAAGAAGAATCGGATTCATGGCCCCCCTAAGTTCAACACGCTGGTCTTCGGCCATCTCGGGTCTCACACAGGAAAAATCTTCACTGAACCTTGCCCTTGCGTAGAGCCCGTCAAGTCTGGCGATCAAAGACTGACAGCATTCCAGGTCACCTGCTAAATCTCTCACCATGGCGGTCAAACGGGCTAATATCCTGTACTCCTCTGCCTTCTCTTCCTGCCCCAATTCCGCCATCCGGTTATTGTCTTGGATTACCTCAACCGGTTCGATAAAGCAGGTGGTCCGGGTCTGGGAATAGTCGTGGATGATCCCTTCGATTCGAGATCGATGGTCGGTCCTGAGCGGGATAACATACCTGCCGTCACGGATTGTCGCGGGGGTATCCTTCCCGTCACCCTTTACCTGGATCGATCTCTGAATACCCTGCAGCCTTTCTTGAAGCTCAAGTCTTTGCCGTACCTTCTTTTCCCTGATCTTCTTCAAGACAGGACTCGCCGAGTCCTTGATGACCCCATCTCGAGAAATGGCCCCTTTCAGCCTCTCGGTCAAGGGATGACAGCTTGGCATTTCCCGAACAAGCCCGTGGATGCCCGGGCACAACGATTTATTGACTTCGATAAACTTCTTTGATCGGTGAGAGGCTTCCAGTACCCGGAGAACAGATAAGAGTCCGTCCGGGTCCAGACAGGATCCGTCAACAAGGGATCTTTTTAAAACGGAGGTTATCTCTTCCAGTTCCGAAAAGAAAAAAAACCCCTTCACCTTCAGAAGGAGCCTCATTTCTGAAACCAGTCTCAACTCGCTGTCAATTATTCCGGGGTCATTGGATGGTCTGATGGATAGGCAATCTTCGCGGCCCAGCACACAGGAGGCGTAACGGGACACGATATCCAACAAGCGATTGTATTCAAGAACCCGATAGGTATGCTCAATCATGCAGGCTCTATCACATATGAGTATGGGCTTCAGCTCAATATTTTCCGGGCTATTTCGTTGACCTCTTTGCCCTGGGCCTGACCTGCCATTCTGGCCATGGCAACCTTCATGACCTTTCCCAGGTCCTTTGGAGCCGTGGCAGAAAGCTCAGAAATTATTTCGCGGAGCGTTTTCTCGATTTCCTCTTGGCTTAACTGTTGGGGCAGGTATTCATAGAAGATCTTGACCTCTTCCTCTTCCTTAAGTGCCAAGTCCTCACGGCCCCCATCCCTGAATTCCGTTATTGCCTCTTTGTTCTTTCTGACCAAAGAAGAGATAACCGCCTGGATCTCTTCGTCCGTTAATTCACGCCCTTTTTCGATCTGCTTATTCTTCAGGGAGGCCTTGAGCATCCTCAGGCAGGATACCCGCACTTGATCCTTATCCTTAATGGCCTTTTTCAGGTCCTCGCCGATCCTATCATTGAATGACATGATGTCTTACGTCCGAATTCTGATTCTAAGATCAAATATGCACGGGTTGATGACCTGTATGTCCCCTTTTGTACGTTACGGCGGGAGATATAAGCGAATCTTTAAGTATGCCTATTTTTCCGTCAAAGTCAACCTTTAAATTGCACTTTCCTCTCTTTTGCTCACGCTAATGGCCTCCGTCAGGTCAAGGCTCCCGTCATACAAGGCCCTGCCGGTAATCATTCCCATCACGCCATCCGCTGAAAGGGCCAATATATTCGAGACATCCTGAATTCCTGAGATTCCCCCAGATGCAATGACAGGAATCCGGATTGACCTAGCCAGGGCCCTCGTCCCCTCCACATTGGGGCCTGTTCTCATACCGTCTCTTTGGATATCGGTATAGATAACTGCCGATAGCCCGCTTTTCTCAAACCGTCTGGCAAGTTCCACAGGACTCAAGTTGAGTTCCTCTCTCCACCCCTCTACTGCCACACGCTCTTCTCTGGCATCGATTCCAAGGATGATCTGCCCGTGGAACCTCCGGCAGGCCTCCATAACAACCCCGGGGTCTTTATGGGCCACCGTGCCAAGAATCACGTACTGAAGCCCAAGGTCAAAGTAGGCCTCCAGGGTAGGCATATCCCTCACCCCGCCTCCAAGTTGCACCGGGATCGGGATCGACCTTACAATTCTGTTGATGACCTCCTTATTGACCGGCCTTCCTTGAACCGCCCCGTCCAAATCAACGATGTGCAGCCTCTCGGCACCGCAATCGGACCATCTCACTGCCATCTCTTCCGGGACGTTTGAAAAAACGGTCTCTTCCGACATCCTTCCTTGCCTGAGTCTGACACAACGGCCATCTTTGATATCAATGGCTGGAATAACTATCAAATTTCTACCTCGTACTTTCCCTGATGGCTGATGACATCTCTTTTACCAGCTTTTGGAGCCCGAGTGTGGCCAGTTTGTCGGCGGTCATCCATCGGCCTTGGCCTTCGATGAAGGTTTCAAAATCAAAGATGTTTTCGGACAGGGATCGTTGTGTCTTATCGAACCTGCCCTTCCAGATAGTGGCCCCGTTGCCCGGCCTTATGAGATGAAGACCAAATGCCACGGATGCAGGGCGCTTGACGGCATAATCTCCCCCCTCCCGCTGTCGCCATCTATAGATATAGCCTCCCAACACAGCATCTGCCCCAAATTTTTTTCCAACTTTTTGGAGGATTTCAATAGGCCCTTTCTTCATGCTTGAGTCCAGCCCAGCAATGCCCGATAAGACCCCCTTGGCCTGATTCGGAGAGACTAACTGGTATCTCTCTTGTGCGACCAGATTCTGAAACAGGGACTCATTCATTTCCTGGACCACAGAAGGTGAAACCGGTTCAGCAGAA
>JABMQV010000656.1 GCA_013203065.1 Desulfobacteraceae bacterium
CCTTTTTACCAAGCGGACCCACAGGGTGGAAGAACACAAGGGTCAGATATCTTTCCCTGGGGGTGCTGTGGAGGATGGGGATGGATCGTTTCAGGAGACGGCCCTGAGAGAGGCCCATGAGGAAATCGGTCTTAAAAAGGAGGATGTGGTGGTTTTAGGCCAGACCGATGATACCCTGACCCTGGCATCCAACTTTGTCATCCACCCATTTGTGGGATTGATTCCCCACCCCTATTATTTCAGGATCAACCGGGAGGAGGTCGAAAGGCTTATTGAGGTACCGCTCAGGGTATTTCTGGTGGAAAACGCTGCGGACAAGATGGATGATGTCCAATACGGCGGCAGCACATATCACGGTCTGGTCTTTCCCTATGATGGTGAGGTGATCTGGGGAGCCACAGCAAAGATCATGGAGAACTTCGCAGAGATCTTGGGAGAGGCATCAGACATGGATTCAAACTAAAAACGCCCCTTTGAACTGCCGGTTGTCTTCTCAAGTTTTTTCTTCGGAACCTCCCTGATCTGTCCGATGGCCATAATAATCAACCGGGAACGATCCAAATTCATCTTTCGTATATCCTTCATCAGGTCTAGGCCCGGAGTGCCAGGAGGTTCCTCCCCCAGGTGGAAGGTCCCCCACTGGGTCGGAATGAAAAATTTCGCACCGAGGTCTTTGAATGCGTCCAGCGCTTCCGGTACGTTCATGTGGGCGTAATGCATAAACCAGCGGGGATTATAGGCGGTGATCGGGAGAAGGGCATAGCTGATGTCCGGAAATCGCCTTCCGATTTCCTTGTAGCCCTTGAAGTATCCACTGTCCGCCCCAAAATAAATTGTCGTCCCGGAGGTAATCAACAGGTAGCTTGCCCAGAGTGTCCTGTTGACGCCCTGGCCTATTCTCCTCGACCAGTGCTGCGCGGGCAGGCAGACAATTTGTGTACCGCTTTCGAGCGTAATACTCTCCCACCAGTCAAGCTCCCGCACGACTCCGTTGTGCAATGATTCGACATATTTTTTTAGCCCCAGAGGCACAAAAAAACGTGATTTTTCGGGCAGGGAGCGGATGGTTTCTGCGTCCAGGTGGTCGTAATGATTATGGGAAATGATGACGTTCACGCTCCCGGTGAGTTCCTTGAGTTCCTCGGCGTTGATGGCCGGCGGGGTGACTCTCCTAGGGAGAAGCGCCCTTGCCGAGAATATGGGGTCAGTGAGCCAGTATTGACCCCCGAACCGCATAAGGAAGGTGCTGTGACCGATCCAGGCAATGAAATCCGTATCCGGAATGGCTTTGATCCGATCCTTTAGGTCTGGAATGACATCCGGCTTATATGTCCTCTCTTCATCGGTGTAGTGGGCCTTTTTTGTGAGTTTCCATCTCAAGAACGACCCGAACCCTCCGCGCTCCATTGGCATCCAGGGGTTGAAGTACTTCCCATCATTAAAATGGGGCCCATAGAGCTTTTCAGCGCTCCGGTTCTCCACATCTCTCCGCCACTTTTCCTCATCGAACTGAGGAGGGTTCGATAGACAGGACGAGAGAAGGGCGGCGAAAAAAACGGTTGAGGTGAGCAGCAGTGCCTTCATAAGGATCTTAGATTGTAGCTTCTCCCCAAAGTGGAGAGACTAATCAGCCTCGAAGGCCTTGACCCCGGCTTCATACACACGGGTGATTTCGGCGAGTGACTCCATATTCCTGCCGGCCGTTGCCATGGCGTCAGCCTGGGCAAGGCCATATAGCTTGGCCGCATCCCTTTCACCGGGGTCGGCCGTGGCGGTCAACCCGGCAAGAAGACGACGTTCAGCGGCCCTGCTTAACCCGAGATAGGGCAGGTTATCGTACCACAGGAGCCGTTCCTCAAGGCTGGCAAAGGGTTCGCGCTGTTTTCGCATAGAAGCGATTTGATTCCCAAGTTCTCCTGCCCGTTTCAATGCCGCATCAAAGTCGAACCGAGTTGCCGGCAATGGCTCCAACGCACGCATCTGCATCATTTGGAAAAAGTGGTAAACCGGCCGAAGCCCGGAGACGAGACCGTTACCCGTTCCTCCTGCGATGCCGATACCAAACGCCGGCAAACCTTGAAGAGGCCCCGATCGGGCATACACCCTGAACATCTTCAGGATGAGATATTTCACCAAACCGCTGGTATCCCACCAATAGACCGGTGTGCCAAAAATCAGCGCGCCGCATTTCAGGATCTTCTGGCTGAGGTATTCAAACGCATCGTCATCATAGGTGCATTTCAGATTGGTCATGCACACCCAAGGAAGGCAATCCTTACACGCCGTGACAA
Source organism: Desulfobacteraceae bacterium (assembly GCA_013203065.1). The sequence continues at coordinate 2,292 of JABMQV010000656.1, forward strand.
CATGATCGGCCATCTGCACCAGTTCGGTGGAGGCCCCCGCCTTCGCCGCACCCTCCAGCGCAGCCGTTATCAGTTGGTTCGTACGCCCCTCTTTATTGGGGCTCCCAACAAAACCTAACACAATCCCTTCTTCTCCCATGATTTACCTCCTTTTTGGTTTTGTCTTTATGGACCAGTCCGGGTGGTCGGGATATCCTAAATAAAGAATCTTCACCCTCCCATTCTGCAGTCCTGTGTTCCAGGTTAGACCGAAATACGATTGCCCGCAAGTGCTTAAAAATTCACGTCCTGTGGTGTTCGGCCATTTCTTTCCACCCCACTCCAAAACTCGCCTTTCTTCACCCCTGAACTTGTTGAGAAGTTACGATTGCCCTGCTATTTCAACAACGCGTCGCACGCGTCGAAGGCAAACCGCTATGCATAATCTTTCCGGAAAGGGTCCGGCCAATAATTTCCTCGGCGAGCCTTGCGGCGGTGATCAACTTCTCGAGGTCAATGCCCGTTTCAATGCCCAGTTCTTGACACATGAAAACCATGTCTTCGGTGCAGATGTTCCCCGCTGCATTCCTGTCTTCGAGCCCGGCAAAGGGGCAGCCCCCCAACCCCGCCACAGAACTGTCAAACAGGTCTATCCCCATTTGAAGTGCCGCATAGAAATTGGCTGCGCCAAGACCGCGCGTGTCGTGAAGATGAAGTCCCAGACGCGCGCCCGGGGCCGCCTTTCTAACGGCCTCAACACGGCGTTTAAGTTCTTCGGGGTTTGCCCAACCCACCGTATCAGCCAGATAGATTTTTGGCAGAGGTCGCGCCTGATCCCGGCAAATGTTTACTATGAATTTAACACAATCAATCACGGTTGACAACGGGACGCTGCCTGACAGGTTGCAACCGAATGCCGTCAGGATATAAGCGTCTTCCAGAGTAAGGCCATAATCATCATATACTTCCAGCATGTCCAGTTGGTTCCGACGCATCTGCTCGGTGGTGCAGTTGTTATTCATTTGACAGAAGGCGTCCGTGGTGTACAAGACCATCTTCCCGTATAAATAGACGTCCGATACTGCAGCAAGACGTTCAAAGCCGCGCTTGTTCAACCAGACACCGGTATAACGCACGCCCTCTCGCCGGGTGATTGCTTTGAACAGTTCCTCTGCATCGGCCATGGAAGGGACGGCTTTCGGGCTGACAAAGGAGGCAACCTGAATTCGTTTGAGGCCTGTCTCGCTCAGCGCGTCAATAATTCTCATGCGGTCTTCCAGAGAAAAGCGTCGTTTCTCCAACTGAAACCCCTCGCGCGGCCCTTCTTCATGGAATTCAACAAACTTGGGTAGATTACCCATCAAATCTCTCCTTCAAAGTCTCATGCATTTCATTTTTCATATGGACAGATAACATGTCAGCTTTCCAGTAGGCAAGAATGGGAAAATCCGGCCGGTTCTGACAGGTCATGGGTATCGGGGCTACACGTGATTTGTCAAGAACTTTTGACATTGAATACTGATTTTGCAACACTAGGAG
>JABMQV010000074.1 GCA_013203065.1 Desulfobacteraceae bacterium
AATTCCGAATTCCGAATTCCGATTGCGGACTTGTGAATTTGTCTTGCTTACGTCCCTCATAACCAGTTCCACTAATACGCCAGATCAAACGCGTTTTTGATCACTACTATCCGGGGGTTGTCTTTTGTGAGGCTGATGGCCACCACATCAAATCTTGCCTTGACCCCGTAACAGTCATTGGACTTCATATACGCCAGGGCCACCTTAGAGAGCTGCCGTCTCTTTCTGGCATCCACTGCCTCTTTGGCGTAGCCAATTGATTTGCCCCTTCGGGTCTTTATTTCTACGAAGACCAGGGTGTCGTTATCCCTTGCGATTAAATCAACCTCCCCTAGAGCGCAGCGATAGTTCTGGGTGATCTTCTTATAACCCAAGGCTTTGAGTTTCTTTAGGGCCAACTTTTCACCTAACTCACCCAGCTCAAGTCTTTGCTTTGTCAAAACCAGTCACCCCTCTAAAGGTCCTGCGATGGATCGGGGAGGCACCGTATTGCCTGAGAGCATCAAGATGTCGGCGTGTCCCATACCCCTTGTTTTTTTCAAAATCATAGAACGGATACATGTGGTGATAGGAACACATGATTCTGTCACGGTATACCTTGGCCACGACAGAGGCAGCCGAAATGCTTCGGCTGATCTGGTCCCCCTTCTTGAGGCATTTCTGGGGAACCGGTAAAGGAATCATATGGATACCGTCTACCAGCAAGAACTCCGGCTGCGGGTCCAACACCGACACAGCCCGCCTCATGGCCTCAAGGGAGGCCTTTAAGATATTGTGTTCATCGATAGAGTGGTGGGAAACAACCCCTATCCCCACGGCCAGGGCGAGACGAAGGATTTCAGAAAAGGCCTTCTCTCTGGCCCCGGCAGACATTTGTTTTGAATCCCTGACACCCGCCAAATCAGTGCCTTGAGGGATAATCACTGCTGCTGCCACGACCGGGCCCGCCAACGGGCCGCGCCCGGCCTCATCGACCCCCGCAACCGGATCATAGCCAGCCTTACGGGCCAGCCCTTCATGGAAGAACGGGTCGCGTGTAGAGGAGCTGAGGCTTTCAGGAAAAAGGGGGAGATTTTTGAGTGGACACACCGGCTTTTCGTGTCTCTTGTGTTAAGGTAATTGGCAGACCCCGGGGAATACGATGTAGCCCCGGGCAGACGCTATGTTCTTAACTCTTTGATACGGGCGGCCTTTCCCCTCAGTTTGCGAAGATAGTAGAGCCGCGCCCTCCTCACTCTGCCCCTTGATACTAGTTCAACCTTATCAATCATCGGGGAATGAAGGGGAAAAATCCTTTCAACGCCAATGCCGTAGGATACTTTCCTAACGGTAAAGGTGGCACCGGTATTCCCTTTCCTCTTCCTGATGACAACCCCCTGGAATACCTGGACCCGCTCCTTCTGCCCCTCTCTTATCCTGGCGTGCACTTTGACCGTGTCACCCGGTCCAAAATTCGGGATGTCAAGGCGCATCTGCTCCTTTTCAAGTGTTTCTATGACATTCATATTTTTCTCCTCTTTCAAAGGTCTCATAGTTTGCATTATCGAACTTTCCGGAAACCATATCTCCTCCGGGAATATTCAAAGCTGGATCCGCAGGGCCCGGATTCTTGCTCCTCCATGGGGTCCGAGCTGTGGGTTATTCAAAGTCTCCAACCAATCGATCCAGAATAATTGCGGCGGCTGTCCTCACGGATAGGTGATTGTAGCCTCTCTTGCCCAAAATGGGGGCCAGTATATGATCCGCCTCTTTCAGAACGGCCTTCTCCAGTCCCCAGGCCGTTCCAAATAGCAACATAACAACGCGATTTTCCTGAAGGAGGGCTCTTGCCGACGCGTAAGAGATCACGCGATCCCTCTGCTCTGAGGCATCGGTTGCTATAAAGAGGGGGCGCATGCCCTCAATTCCCACAATTTGTTCTACAGCACCCTCCAAGGAAGAGACTACCGAAAGGAGCTCAATGGCCTCTTTTCGATGCCGGTTATATCTGGCACCGTATCCCTTGGTCCAGTGCCGCCGGACCTGCTCTGCCAGTCCCTGCTGGTCATCAAGTGGCGTGACAACAAAAAACTTCTTGACATCGTAGGTCTTTGCCGATCTAGCGATGTCATGGAGATCCACAGGGGTTATGGCTGAGGCTATTATTTCATGGTTCTTGTTGTAGACGGGGTAATGAATCAGCCCGATATAAAGACGCATGAATATATCAGCATCCGTTCACAGGTCGTTTTTTTCTCTTATCACCCTTCAAGATCCCTCAGGGTTCTTTTTTAGTCTGCCCAGGATCATCTTATCTTCGGGGGTCAGCCTGGCCTTCTTAAGAAGGTCTGGTCTCCTCTCGACCGTTCTCTTCAAGGACTCGGTCCTGCGCCAGAGCCGGATTTTTTCGTGATCCCCCGATAAGAGTACGGGGGGGACCTCTTTTCCCTGGAAGACCCCCGGTCGGGTATACTGGGGGTATTCCAGCAACCCTTCTTCAAAGGAGTCTTCAAGGTTGGATTTCTCTCCGCCCAGGACACCCGGTATCAGGCGGCTGATAACCTCCATGAGGACCATGGCCCCCAGTTCCCCGCCGCTCAAAATATAATCACCAATGGATAGTTCACTATCGATACAGGTCAACCTTACTCTCTCATCCACCCCCTCATATCGGCCACAAACCAAAATGAGCTGATCCCACCCTGACAATTCCCAGGCGGTGGACTGATCAAGCCTTCTGCCCTGGGGACTCAGAAGGGCAACATGGGTCTTGCCATTTACCCTTTCGACCGATTTAAGGGCTCGGTGAATGGGTCCGGCCTTCATGACCATTCCCTCTCCGCCTCCATAAGGACGGTCATCGGTGGTCTTGTGCCTTCCTCTGGCAAAATCGCGGATATTGACGACCCCGACATCCACCAATCCCTTTTCTATTGCCCGCCCCAGGATCCCGAACCTGAGGTAGGAGGAGAACATTTCAGGGAATATGGTGAGGACATCAAACTTCATTCAAATCAAAGAGCCCCTCCATCTTTGAAATAATCATTTTCCCATTCTCGCGATCGACCTCATGGACGATTTCATAGGTGGCAGGGACCAGGATCTCCCTGGTCCCCTCCCTGACCACATAGATATCGTTGCCCCCCGTGGGTATGATCTGAGAAATAACACCTAAATGCTCTCCTGTAACTAAGTAGACCTGAAGGCCCAGCAGCTCGAACCAAAAATATTCACCCTCTTCACAAACAAGGTTATCTCGCCTTATAAGGATCTCGGCCCCCCTATGAGCTTCTGCCCGGTCAATTGAGGTTAACCCCTCCAGCTCCATCAAAAAAAACTTCTTGTGAGGTTTTACAGACTTTACCGGGTATTCATGGATTTCACCGGAGACGGATCTTAGGAACACACTGCCGCTATCCAGGAATGACCTTTCTGAGTCGGCATAGGAGGAGATCCTGAGTACACCGTCCAACCCGTGCGGCCTCATTACCTTGCCCACAAGGAGCAGTTTGCCGGGTGAAACCTGTGTCAAGGCTACTCGATGATTTCCAAAACGGATCGTTTGTCTATCTTGGTGGAGGCGGCGCTGAGAATTGTTCTCATGGCCCTGGCTGTTCGGCCCTGCTTCCCGATGACCTTACCCAGATCTTCCTTGGCTACCTTCAGCTCAATAACAGAGGTATGCTCACCCATTATTTCCGTGACAAAGACTTCTTCGGGCACGTCCACAAGCGATTTGGCGATGTATTCAATTAATTCCTTCATCTCGATTCACCTCCGGCTTTGATTTCACCATCACCACATCTCAGTTTGCTGCTGGATTGGATTTCACCGATCCTTCCTTCTTTAAGATGGACTTGGCAGTCTCCGAGACAAGCGCCCCTTTTTCAAGCCAGTACCTCACCTTATCTTCGTGAATCTTGATCTCTTCCGGGTCTTTCGTCGGGTCATAATAGCCCAGTATCTCAAGAAATTTCCCATCGCGCGGCGCTTCCGAATCAGCGGCCACCAGACGATAAAACGGTTTCTTCTTGGCCCCCAGCCTTGCTAACCTAATCCTAACTGCCATCTGTTTTGATCTCCCCTCTGTGTTATTTCTGTTCGCCGAAGTAACTCGGACGCATTTGAAATTGAACTCAGCCAGTGACAAACCTGCAGAGCGTAAAAATTTCAGGTAAGTTCAAGTGGTTATCCAAAAAGGGAGGGTATGTCTAAATTTCCCCTTTTTGTAAACTGCTCCATCATCTTTTTTGTTTGAGCAAAGTTTTTGAGAAGACGGTTCACATCCTGTACCGTCGTCCCGCTGCCCTTTGCGATCCTTCGTCTCCTGCTTCCGTTTATGATCTTATATTTCCGTCTCTCTTCTTTGGTCATGGAGTTTATGATGGCCTCCACCTTGACCAATTCCTTTTCCTCAGGCTTTAGCTTTTTCAGTTTCTTGATGTTCCCCATCCCCGGCAGCATCCCCAGAATCTGCTCAAAGGAACCCAACTTTTTCATTTGTTTCAGCTGAGATTGAAAATCGTCCAGATCGAATTCATTTTTCTTGAGTTTTTTCTCTAATTGTCGGGCTTCTTTTTCATCAAATTCCGTCTGGGCCTTTTCGATTAGGGACAGCACATCTCCCAAGCCGAGGATTTGAGACGCCATTCTGTCCGGATGGAAGGGTTCCAGGGCGTCCACTTTCTCTCCCACACCGATAAACTTGATGGGTTTTTCGGTTACTGCCTTGATGGACAAGGCCGCACCACCCCTTGCATCGCCTTCCATTTTGGAGAGGATGACGCCGGTGATATCCAGACTCTCGTTAAAATGCTTTGATACATTCACCGCATCCTGGCCTGTCATGGCATCGGCTACCAGGAGGATCTCAGCCGGATTGACCGTTGCTTTGATCCGGACAAGCTCTTCCATCATGTCCTCATCGATGTGCAGCCGGCCGGCCGTATCGATTACCAAAACATCCGCGCCTTCGCTCCCGGCCCTGGACAGGGCATCCATGCAAATTTCTTCCGGCCTTTGACCTGGATCCGTGCTGTAAACGGGCACATTGATTTCGTCGCCCAATTTCTTTAGCTGATCAATGGCGGCAGGCCTGTAAATATCCGCAGGGACCAGATAAGGGTGCCTCCCCTGGCTGCGGATATATCTGGCCAGCTTGGCTGCCGTGGTGGTCTTCCCGGAGCCCTGCAACCCCACGAGCATCACCGAATGGGGTGCCTTTCCTGTCAGTTGTAACCCTTGCTGAACCTCACCCATCAGGCTTGTGAGTTCCTCGTTGACTATCTTTATGAGCTGTTGCCCCGGAGTCAGACTCTCAAGGACTTCCTGCCCTAGGGCGCGTTGGCGTATGTCCTCTACAAGCCCTTTGACCACTTTGTAGTTGACATCCGCCTCCAGCAGGGCTAGACGTACTTCCTTCAGGGCCTCCTGGATGTTGGCCTCGCTCAGTCTGCCCCGACCGGTGACCTTCTTAAATACCCCGTCTAATTTTTCCGTTAAGGCTTCAAACATAGTCTATCCGTTTTCTAAAAGGGCGAATCGTATAAATTAACTTGAAAACTACTCTTTTGTCAATAAAAATCCCACTTCACCTCCAAACGGCGGATTGTAGGAAACATTACCATATTTTTGTCACCTTGGCACCAAAATATTGCGCCCCTCTATTCATTTCCTTTTTATGTAAGGGGAAGAAATACTGTAACTTCTCAATGAGTCCAGGAGAAATAATCGGAAAAGCCCCTGCGACCTCCACCGATCCTCAATTTTCAATTTGCAGTCTTCAATTCTCGGGTTTGCCCAGATTAGGGGTTGCCATGGGAGATCATAAGCCCTAAAATCCCCTCCAGACAAGAGGTGCCTCGGGTTATGACGACGGGCGTTGAAAGGGGCTGGAGCAGGACCTTGAATACAGAAATGGGGGCTGAAGAAGGAATTATCAGGCCCATAAAGGGAAAAGGCGACCCCTTGGTGGACCCTGACGTCTTGATGGTTATGATCCCTTCCGAACTCAAGCACCTGGCGCAGGTGGCCAAGGCGCACGAGGCGGTTTTCTCTGAGATGAGGTTGTATCGGTTATACCAGACAGAGCGCGGGTCTGATGTGCCGCTTACGCTTTCCGGTCCTTTTCTCGGGGCTCCTCACGCGGTCATGGCCATGGAAAAACTCATTGTCTTGGGTGCAAAAAGGATTTGGGTGCTGGGGTGGTGCGGTTCACTGCAACCTCATATACCCATCGGACATATCGTGGTGCCAACGGGTGCGGTCTCAGAGGAGGGGACGTCCCCTCATTATCCCATAGGGGAAAGACCTCTTGAATCGGATGAAAGACTCAACCGGATGTTGGGGGAGGCGTTGGAACGAAGAGGGCTAGCATTTTCCAAAGGGATGGTATGGACCACCGACGCCATTTACAGGGAAACGCCGGGTAAAGTGAAAGATTACCAGGCCCGGGGGATTCTGTGTGTGGAGATGGAGATCTCAGCGCTTATGACCCTCGCCCTCTACCGATCGGTTTCAATGGCGGGATTGCTCGTTGTCTCTGATGAACTTTTTGATTTCAAGTGGCGGCATGGCTTTTCCAACCCCCAACTGAAAAAGAACTCAGGGGGGGCAGGTCAGACGCTGCTGGAAGTGGCAGCTTCCTGCTCTCAAGGAGATAACCCGGGGTTTTTTTGAAGGACAGGAATAAATGGATTTATCCAGAGGCGTTCTGGCCATAGATGTGGGAAGCGGTACACAGGACATCCTTGTCTGGCAGCAGGGGATTAACCCGGAGAACTGTCCAAAGATGATTCTTCCCTCGGCCACCACAATCCTTGCAGCCCTGATCGCCCGGGCCACTCAAAAGGGGGACGATATTTTCCTTTCCGGGAGGACAATGGGCGGGGGCCCCTGTTCACGCGCCATTAGAAACCACTTGCTTGCGGGGCTCAAGGTCTTTGCCCTGCGGGAGCCGGCACTCACTTTTCATGATGACCTCAAAAAAGTTGAAGGAATGGGAATCCAAATCGTTGATCATAAGCCGGATAGTGGGTCCCTCACGGAACTTGAGATGGGCGATATTCACCTCGAGGCCATTCACCGGGCCCTGGGTCTTTTTCATGTGGCCATTCCTGAAATCGTTGCGGTTTCGGTCCAGGATCACGGGTTTTCGCCGACAAAAAGCAACCGGGCCTTCAGGTTCCGGCAATGGACAGATCTTCTCAGGTCAGGCAACGGCCTTGAAAGCCTCCTCTATCATCCCCCCCCTGAGCACCTTAACCGGATGACGGCCATCAGTAAAAAGGTGCCGGGGGCATGGGTGATGGATACATGCGCCTCCGCTATCCTGGGCGCCCTTCAGGATCGCTGGGCAATTTCCACGCGAGAGGAAGGGGTCACCATCGTGAATATCGGCAACGAACATACCGTGGTGGCCCTGGTGAAGGCACAAAAGATATGGGGGATTTACGAGCATCATACCTCGCTGCTGGATCCTGAAAAACTAACTGATCACCTGGACCGATTCCGAAAGGAGAATCTTACAAACCAGGAGATCTTTGAGGGCATGGGGCACGGATGCCGGGTGATTTCCGGGGCCAGGGAGGCCAGCCCTTTCAAACACCTGATAATAACAGGCCCCAACAGGGAGAGGTTCTTGAGTTTGAACGGACACATGGCCGCCCCTTTTGGGGACATGATGTTGAGCGGCTGCTTTGGGCTTGTGGAGGCAGTCAGACAGAAGATTTTGGGCCGGCCGGTTGGTCATCAATAGGATGGAAAAAATCAAAGAGGAAATCCAAGAGCTAAGGGAAAAGATCAGGCACCACAACCACCGATACTACGTCCTGGATGATCCCGAGATATCAGATGCCGAATATGACAGGCTTTTCCAACGGCTGACCGAGCTGGAAAAACAGGCCCCTGATCTTGTTACACCCGATTCACCCACCCAGCGGGTTGGGGCAGGGCCCCGGGCGGCCTTTTCGGAGGTAAGGCATCGGCTGCCCATGCTCAGCCTCGGCAATGGATTCCAGGATCAGGATATCAGGGATTTTGATGCCAGGCTCAAGAGATTTCTGGGAGATGATTCCCCAGTGGAATATACGGTGGAGCCAAAGATTGACGGCCTTGCCCTTGAACTGGTTTATGAGAACGCCAGGCTTACGGTCGGGTCAACCCGGGGGGATGGTTATGTGGGAGAGGATATTACC
>JABMQV010000657.1 GCA_013203065.1 Desulfobacteraceae bacterium
GCCGGAGGCCGAACTATGAAGAGCAAACCGAAACAACCGGTTCGGGGCGAAGTGTATCTTTGTCAGTTTGACCCTGCCCGTGGGTCAGAGCAGGCGGGTACGCGACCGGCCGTTATCGTGGAACGTACTGCTTTTTCATCTGTAGCGGCAAAACGACACGTACTTGTCGCTGCCATTACCAGCAATCCTAAGTGTGAGCGGTTACCTTTTTGCGTTGCGCTGGAAGCTGGAAAGGGAACGGGGCTTAAAACAACGAGCTACGTTAACACCAGCCACATCCATGCCTTTTCAAAGGATAGGCTTCTGAAGAAAATGGGGAGATTGACATCTGGAAAAATGGCAGAAATGGACCGCGCGCTTCGACAGATGCTTGATCTGTAGCCCAATTAATGCCCCCACGGGTGAAAGAGCAGACCAGAATATCATCGTATCGGGTGAGATTTGGTATGCACAATAGCAGGAATATTGCCATGAAAGCAGGGCAAGTTCCTTCTCAACTGCCTCCACCCACCCGTCGGCACTGCATTCCTTGAAAATCTCTGTCTCTTTGTTAAGGTTCTCTGTGGCTTTTGGGTGATTACCTTTTCGTTTAAACAATTCAGCAGAAAGGGCGTAGTCGCTTCTTATATATGCCCCCTCTTTTCCAGATCTGTGGCTACATCATTTAGGTCTAAATCCTCAAGCTTCTGCCTTGTGGGAATACCTTTTTCAATATCCCAGCCTCTCTCATCATAGTAGTCATCAAACATCTTTTCCACGTCGTCTCGTGTTAGCTCTTTGGTTTTGTTGTAATCCATCAACTTGATCTCTTTGTCCCCTGCTTTGAGGGGCTCAAAGAACTTATCAGGGAATTTGTCATCTTTCCTCGTGAATCCCTCTCTCACATTGGCTGCTTTTAGGATATTCCAGGCCCGCTCCCCGGCCTTATGAAGCTCTTCAGGCGTTATTTCAATCCCTGTCGCCGAAGTGTAGAGCTGGGCAGCTGCCTGCGGAGTATAGTTCAACATTACCGGTTGACGTACACAGATACCGAGGCAAGAATAAACAGAATACCAATCCTCAGCAATCTTTATAAGTCTGGCAAGGTTAAATTCTGTGCTGCTGTAACAGATCCTTTTTATCACCTCCTCGGGAACCATTAACTTACGGCAATACCTAGCAATCTGCTCCGGGGTTCTGCCCGGCGAAAATGTCGGTGTAATCCCAGGGGCAACGTAAGGGCCTCTGGGATTTACGCATCCTGTGAGCTCCCATCCTGAAAAATGCACCCTCGGGTCCGAGAAAGGCTCTTGGCCTTTAATGGCTACGAGACTCTCTTCCGCCAGATTGCCAAATCTCTTTGAGGTAGGTATCAGGCCATCTGCCAGGAGGTCGCCCAGACCCTCCCGGCGGCATATCTTTTCTAAAAGATTTATAGAGGTTGTGTAGTCCCAGTTTAGTTCCTGTCCATCAGTGTCTCCTCTTGTAATGATTCCATTCTTGTAGAGGTTAATGGCATAATCTGTAAGGGCCCTCAGAGAAAGAAGATCGAGTCCGTATCTATTGCAGAGGTCAAGGTATTTGACCGACTTGTTAAGATCACATGCATCGTATCGGCCCATCAACTGAATAGAATGAAGCATTTCAGAGGTAGGCGTTGTTAGACCCGCATATTCCCCTTCTGCCAATCTGACTAACACTTTGCAATTCAATGGGCAGGTAGGGCACGGATGACCTGAGTGAAAAATCTTCAGCAATTCCTGCAGAGTCGTCGTGCCTTCATCCTCCGTCAGGAGTTCCGCCCAGTTCTTAAATGTTCCCATTGTTTTGGAAAATATCATAAGTCCAACAGCAAGCCCAAGCTTCAACCACTCCTCACGGAAGGGGTAGTTTAGCATGTCTTGTCTTATAGAATCGGATACCTCCACAAAACGCTCTGGATCTGCGATACTGACTCCTTTTGTTCCGTTTACCACCAGGGCCTTGAGGTTCTTTGACCCGAAAACAGCACCAAGACCCCCTCTCCCCAGACTGGCGAATTTGTCCACCAAGGCTAACGAAATCTTTACCAGGTTCTCCCCGGCCTGGCCTATGGCAATGACGCTGCCTTCAGCACCGTGTTTTTCTCTCAAGAGGTCTGTGGTTTCGAAAATATCTTTCCCCCAGACATCACCAGCATCGAGCAGGCTCACATTGTCGTCCATAATCTTGAGGTAGACGGGCCTGTCAGCCCGCCCCGTGATAATGACATAATCGTAACCAGCACATTTAAGCAGATGGCTGAAGCCGCCACCAAAGGGTGTGCCTATGGCATTATTGATGGGTAGCTTTGTTGTGGCCATGACCTTTGTGCTCCCTGGAGCCAGCGTCCCGGAGAGGGCACCCGAGCCAATGATCACTACATTTTCGGGGGAGAGGGGGTCCACTCCCGGATCTATGAGGTCATAGGCAAGCTTGTTTGTGAAGCCGGAGCCGCCCACGAATCGGCTGACGAGCTCTTGGTCCAAGGGCTCTTTTCTAATGGCACCGGTAGATAAATCCACCCACAGACTAGAGCCGGCGTATCCTTTAAACTCCATTGTTACCTCCTTCCAATCCAAGCGTCCCATATGGACACCATCGAACACAGAGATACTCCCCTCCGCAACCGTCACATTCATCGGTGAAGCTGTGCCAATACCCGTATCCACCTTCGACTCGCTTTACCCTTATATTGGCTTTTGATGGGTTAAATTTACCACAAGCCCTCAGGGAACAACGGAATTGACAGGTCAAACAGCCATGGCATCTGTCGGGTTTCACCGAAATGCCTCGATCTGCTACTTTTTCATTCATTTACATTCCTCCCTTTCTGAAGATCAGGCTCTAAATTATGCCGGAACTATCTCATCAGAGATCGCCTTAAGTTGCAACTGGATAAATTCTATGTCTCTCCGTAGCCTCTGATTCTCTTCGGTGGCTTCAAGGAGGTCCAGGATCTTTAGGGCTTCCTCGCAAAAGGCCATCGTCTCCTCGTTGGCAAACCTATCCGCTGCTTTCTTTGCCGCCAAAACAAGATATTCTACTGCCTTTTCTCGATTGCCGCTCTGCTGGTAGTGGTAGGCCAGTTCTTCGTAATGCTCATCAAGGCGATCTTTATAAAGCTCTTCCATAGCATTTGCGATCCTTTCGTGTATTTCTTTGCGAGTCTTGATAAGCAGGCTATGGTAGGCCACATCCTGGATCAGGACATGCTTGAACATATACTCCAGCTCTGGGAAGAGGCTTTTCTCATATATGAATTCCAGGCTCTGCAACTTCGCCAGATAGGCCTGAAGCTCCTTTCCCATATCCGATATCTTGGTCAATAGCCTGTAAAGGAAGTCTCTGCCTATGACCGAGGCAATCTGCATGGTTCGCTTGAGGTCCTGGTCGAGCCTGTCGATGCGGGCCATGATGACATCCTGAATTGTATCCGGTAAAGTTAGTTCTACGGGCGTTTCCCTAAGAACATAGTCAACATCTGACCTAGCTATTGCCCCAATCTCAAAAAGCCAGCGAACGATCTCCTCCACATAGAGGGGGTTTCCCTCGGCCTTGTCTAGCACCAGACTTCTCAGATCGGTGGTTACCTTTTCTATATCCAGTAGATTCTGGGTTAGTGTGAGGCTCTCCTCATTTGAGAGAGGATTCAACGTAATACGTGAATAATAAGACTTGTCGCTCCAGCGGTGGACATACCCTGGGCGATAGATACCCAAAAGCAAAACCCGGGCATTAGCAATAGCCTCCACCAAATAGTTCAGAAGTTCCTGGGATGCATTGTCTATCCACTGGAGGTTATCGAGAGCTATAATGAGGGGCCTTGCCTGACTCTCCCTGAGCAAAAGAGCCTTCACTGCCTCGAAGGTGAGCTTCTTATTTTCTTCCGGACCTATCTGTTGAAAGGTGCGGTCATCTGTGGGTACTGAGAGCACATTGCACAGAAAAGGGATGGCCTCCGTCAAGGCTTTGTCTAAATTCAATATCCCGGTATTTATCTTCTTCCGAACCGCAAAGGCCCGATCTCCGTCTTCGATACCAAGATATCTCTTGATTATCTCAATGAAAGGCAGATAGGGTATGGATTGTCCAAAGGAAACACATTGCCCCTCCAAGTAGGTCAAATCATGGGCATCAACGGATTTCCGAAATTCAAGAGCGAGTCGCGACTTGCCAATCACGGCATCACCAACTATGCCCACCAACTGCCCTTGTCCCATCTTTACCCTGCCAATACACTCTGTTAGGTTCTCAAGTTCCCTTCTCCGACCAACGAATTCAATAAGACCCTTGATCTCGGCTGCTTCAAGCCTGGATTTCGCCGGCCCCAGTCCGAGAACCTGGTATGCTTCGACCGGCTTTTCCTTCCCTTTTACCTGGACCTCACCTAAGGATTTGAACTCGAAGTATTCCTCTACAGGCTTGTAAGTTCCCTTAGTAACATAGGTCGTGCCCGGCTCCGCCAGCCCTTCCATCCGGTAGGCTAGATTCACCGTATCACCCACTGCCTTGAATTCTACCCTCAGGTCATTGCCTAAGGTACCCACTACCAC
>JABMQV010000075.1 GCA_013203065.1 Desulfobacteraceae bacterium
AAAATCTGTGGCAACCCCTCCGCTCTGGGAGATGAGGGCCACCGGTCCCGATTTTTTGGAGAAATCAAAACCGGGCAACAATGTAATCCCGCCTTTGGGGCAATGGGCTCCAAAACAGTTTGGCCCAAGCACCCGAAGTCCTGTGCGAGATACCTCTATGACCTCTTCTTGAAGTTCTTCACCTCTGATTTCACCGGTTTCTCCAAATCCGGAGGATATAATCTCGGCGCCGGCTGCTCCTTGCCGGAGGCAATCCCGCAAAATTTCCGGTACCTTTTCAGCCGGAACGCACACGCAAGCAAGGTCCACCGGTCCGTCCACCTTTTGAAGGCTTTCATAAACCTTGAGGCCCAATACCTTCCCTCCTCCGGGGTAGATGGGATAAATATGACCCTTGTAGCGATACTTGATCAGGCTTTGAATGACCATGTGGCCAAACTTGCCTGTTTCGTGCACGGCACCAAAAACGGCCACCCCACTGGGATTAAACATCCGGTCCAATCTACGTCTCTCTTGGGTGTTCATAGCCCCGCACCTTCACCCATGATAAACCCGTAACGAATGTCCCGGGGGCATTTTGGAATAGCTCTCCGTTTTTCTCTCATTTTCCTCCTCCAACAGTTGCATAGGCCCTTAGTCCATAAATGGATAAGCAAGAATACCGCGGAAATATAGACCATCCCACGTCACAATGTCAAAAGGGTTGCTCGGTCGGAAAAGAGTGTTCCATAAAATTTTTTGTTGCTTATTTTTGTTGTGGATATATTGTCAGGGTAAAGTTCAGGTTTGCGAAGACGATAAGGGGGGTGGCACGGATGATAGCGCTAAACGAAGAACAAAAAATGATCCTTGATACGGTGAAAAGTATTGCTCAGAAAAAGATTAAGCCGAGGGCCTCCGAGATAGATGAAAAGGGGGAATTTCCCTGGGATATTGTCAAAATATTTACCGAAAACGGTATCCTGACCCCCCTTCTTCCCCAGAAATATGGGGGAATTGGTCTGCAGTATTTGATTTTCTCCATGATTTTGGAGGAGATCTCAAAGGTGTGTGCCTCTTCGGCATTGATTCTGATTGCCCAGGCCGACGGGATGTTGCCCATACTTTTGGGGGGTAGTGAGGAACTGAAGAACAAATACCTCCCCCCACTTTCCAAAGGAGCACTCGTAGGCATTGCAGCGACAGAACCCGAGGCAGGCTCGGATATACTTTCCATGAGGACACGAGCGGTTCGCAAAGGGAATGTTTATGTCATAAATGGCCAAAAATGCTTTATCACCAATGGGTCTGTGGCTGAAATTCTAAGTGTATACGCCTACACAGACCCGGAAAAGGGCTCCAAGGGGATTACGGCCTTTGTGGTGGAAAAGGGTTCAAAAGGCCTGGTGTATGGTAAGAATGAGAACAAGATGGGGATGCGGGGTTCTATCAATTCGGAATTATTCTTTGAAGACTTGGTGGTACCCGAGGAGAACAGGATCAGCGAAGAGGGCAAAGGAATGGAAAACCTGATGGGGGCTTTGGGGACAAGTCGCCTCTTTGCCGCCTCCCAGGCGGTTGGGTTGGCTCAGGGGGCAATCGACGAGGCCGTCACCTATTCCAAACAGAGGATCCAATTCAATCAACCCATCGCCAAGCTTCAGGCGGTCCAGTTTATGATTGCCGATATGGTCGCAAAGACCGAAGCCGCTCGTCTTCTGACGTATCAGGCGGCCAGACACATCGACAGGCAGAATTGGCCGCTGGTTCCCAGATTCTGCGCGATGGCCAAATTTGTGGCATCGGACACGGCCATGAACGTCACGACGGATGCCGTCCAGGTGATGGGAGGATATGGCTATATGAAGGACTATCCCGTGGAAAGAATGATGCGGGACGCAAAACTCATCCAGATCTATACAGGGACCAATCAGATCATGAGGCTTGTGACCGCCCGAGAGATATTTAAGGAATAAAAATGCTCTTGTTTGCCGAGAGTTTCTCTGAGTTGTTATGTTTGAGTCTTCAACGGGGGCATAGGGCTGAAAGCCGGAGGGATTTCAAATTTTGCGATTTGGACGGTTAAATAACCAGAGGGGTTTTCAAAAAAAGCTATATGTTCACCGCAAAGGCGCAGAGATCGCAGAGGTTTACAT
>JABMQV010000076.1 GCA_013203065.1 Desulfobacteraceae bacterium
GGATATCTACGCAATGGGGGGACGACCCGTTACCTGCCTCAATCTTGTGGCCTTTCCTGACAAGAAACTGCCTCTGGAGACATTGCACCAGATCGTCGCCGGGGCCCTTGACAAGATCACGGAGGCAGGAGCGGTCCTGGCAGGGGGCCATAGTATCGAAGACGAAGAACCCAAGTTTGGGCTGGCTGTTACCGGGGTGGTGCATCCTGAAAAGTATTGGCCCAATAGCGGTGCGAGACCTGGAGATGCGCTAGTCTTGACAAAACCGATTGGCAGCGGGGTTATTTTCAATGCCAACCTAAAGAAATGGGTTTCAAAAGAGGCCCTGGATGAATGCCTTGAGATAGCCTGCACCCTCAACCGGAGGGCGTTCGAGATAATGGAGGGTTTTGAAATTCACGGCGCAACCGATATTACCGGCTTTGGTCTGGCAGGGCACTGCTTTGAGATGGCCAGGGCCTCTAACGTCACGTTGGAGATTGATCTCGACAGCATTCCCGTTATGCGGGAAGCCATTGAGATGTACCGGAAAGGGGTGAATACCGGTGTAAATCAATACAACCGGGAACTTGTAAAGAACAACATCTCCTTCGAAAAGGAGCTACCCGCCGAGCAGCAGGAAATTATCTATGACCCTCAGACAAGCGGCGGATTGCTGGTTTCCCTCCCCGAAAGCCAGGGGGAAACCCTGCAAAAGGCCCTTCAGGAGGGAGGGGTGAAATGGGCTTCCCTGGTGGGGAAAGTCCAATCCCTGGATGGTTCTGTCAATGTGGTATTCAGGTAGCCCGGAATTCTGCTGACCCGGTTAAACCGGGCGTCTATGCCTCCTCCATTTCTGCTTCCCAGGAGCATTCGATACAGCCCTTGACCGATTGGTAGGCCGGACATTTTTCGGGAGAGTTCTCCAGGGCCCGCTCTGCCTTCTCCCTCGTTCCAGGAGGAATCTTGAAACGGTATTTGAGGCGGATCTTTGTAATTTTCAAGATTCCGTCCACATCTTCGATGTCTCCTTCCACACTGGCCACCAGATTCTCAGCCGATTTGATTCCCCGCACATCCAGTGCGGTCCCCAGGGTTCCGGTCAGTCACCCTGCAATGCCGGCAATGATGTGGTCGAGGGTGGCCGGATACTCGGGTCCACTTATTTCTCTCCCATATTTCTCCTGATAAAAATGCCTGATACCACCGTGCATGCCAAAATTTATTGGCACAGAGAAGTCCTCGATATGGGCCGTACGGTGAGGCCCTTCATGCTTCTCTATGCGGATACGACTGGTGTGAGCCACTCCCATAATAATCCTCCTTGGTTATTGTGTTCGTTCCTGTCTTCTTCAGAATCGCCGGAAGACGAACTCCCTTGTCCCATTACGATAGATAAACGAGGTCAGCAGGGTAAAGGGGGCCAGCATGTCCATCATTTGTCGGTTTCGGCGCATATAAAGGGGAAGGTCCAGGTGCTGCTGGGGGCGTAAATACAATCGAAAATCATCAACGACCACAAAAGAATTCACGACCTTTGAAGATGTCCGTTCGCCCTGGGCAAGCATCATTACCGTTCCCCCGGACTTGGCCACGCTGTAACACCGCTTTACAACCTCTTCCGCATGGTGATCTTCCAACCGATCCATCAGGTCCCACAGCAGGATCCCATCAAGACTCTCCTCCGGATAGTCCAGGAGTTGCCACACCCCCTCGGAGCGGTCATCGCTGCGCGTCTTTTTATCCAGGTGGTAGAACATGTCACAGACGCAGAGTCTCTTTACGCGGTGGGCAAAAAAGTTGATATTGTCACCGCAGATAGGTCCCACATCAAGAATCTGTCCCTTGCCCTCCCCCCCCAGGCTCTCCATGAACAGCCGTAATCCTTTGCTGGCGTATTCAGGTCTCTCCGCATGGGGGGAGGAGCCCTCCCATGATCCTTGGGCCGGGTTTGACAATGATTACTTCCCCTTATCGGCCTCGCCGGCCAAGGCAAGCGGGGCCTCATCTCCGAAGCCTTTCTGCTTGA